>NZ_CAWPQZ010000018.1:0-70448 GCF_963889785.1 Vibrio sp. S12_S33
GTTGATGATATCGAGGGCTTGAGAAACGTGCATAAAAAAATCCGATAAACAATGTCTATCGGATTTTTACATAAAGGTAGGATCATTCAACTGATCTGCCGATTAAAGTCTTAACTGATCGGCATTATAGGCAGATACCCTGCCTATTCTATTTAATTTGCTTCAATAAGCCATACGTCTTCAGCAAAACGAGTCAACCCTTGCTTATTAATTTTAGGATGTAATTCATCGGCATCATCACGTAACAAATGGGTCACAGTATAACCCGAATACAACTGGCGTATTTCCTCTTCAGACACACTAAAAGGAGGGCCAGACATTTCATCTTGAACATAATCCAAACTAACCAACAAAATACGACCTTTTGGCTTTAAAAGTGATTTTAGCCTATTAGCGTATTCAATTCGCATTTCTGGCGGCAAAGCAACCAAAGCCGCTCGATCATAGATGATATCAACCGCCTCAATAGGGGCTGTAAAATAGTCACCTGAATAGATCGATAATTCATCAAACTGGTAAAGTTCATGCCAGCTATTGATACGTGTCACTTGTGGTGTATAAAAATGTTCGGAAAAAAATGAACGAACCGCGATTTCACTCAGCTCTACACCTTGAACGACATCATGCTTGGAAGCTAACCAGATCAGATCTTCACTTTTTCCGCACAAAGGAACAAATACGCTATCTTCTCGCTGCGGCTTAGTATGCACCCAAAACTCAATCAACAATGGGTTCACATCCTCTAAGTGGAAACCTATTTGATTAGCAGCCCATTTATTGTGCCAAAATTCAGGATCTTTCATCTTATTGCTTGCTCTCATCACTCATATATACGTGCCGTTAAACGACGTAAATTCACTAGCCTAACCTATCTATTGCGCATCCGGTAGCATCAAAACAAATTCATTCATGTTTGGTTAATCTTCACCCGCTACACTTAGTTACAACTTGATGAGAACAAAACCACTGCACTAAAGTCAAACTACGTGAGCAACTTCAAAGTTAACAGTTTTGCTGATTCATCAAGGTTGAGTTTCACTGATTGAACCCAAGATAGTCTTTAGACATCTCCGGTTCGTTGCATAATTCGAGCTAGACGTTTTTAGGATCTTTTAAGTTTCCCTTTTGCCTAAACGTCCCGTAAGGAGAGTCAATGAGCTTATTTCTACGAACCACAGCATTGATGCTACTGGTATTAAGCCGTGCACCAGCGTTTGCTGCTGTTTCACTGATTTCGGAAAGTGTTCCTGAAGTCAACGAGTCTCAACAAGACCAATTATCATCAAAACTCTTCAAACATAGCCTTAGCGGTCTCTATGGCATTCAGTCGACCAACACCCAGCCTTTGCAACCATATAACGACTTTGAAGTACTCTATAGCAAAGCGCATCAAGCTCAGTTTGAACTTGAAACGCTATGTAAAAGTGCTGCGCTATTAACGTCAACCGAAGCGTATTTCGCGGGTGTTAAATCAAGAGATCGCGCACTGACAAAAATTGCACATGAACTCGATGGGCGCGCAGATAGGATTACCGATTTAGCTCGAGCAACCATTGTCGCTAACGACGTACCTAGCTTGGTTGAAGCCTATGAAGTACTCAACCGTGAAGCAACAATTGTTAAAGTAAAAAATCGTTTTAAATCGCCAGGTACTTCTGGCTATCGCGATTTAAACTTATTAATACAACTGCCTAAGACCAATGTCATTGCTGAGGTACAATTACACCTCAAAGCGATTGCCGATGTGAAAAATGGCCCAGAGCATGAACTTTATGAAAAAATCCAACAATTTGAACGTAACGCTGCCAGCGAACGCCGTGCGTTGAATGAATTTGAAATTGCGAAGATAGCTCAGTTCAGACGTCAATCTATAGAGCTTTATCAAAATGCATGGCAGCCTTACATAACTACTCATATTCAAGCAGCTTAAGACTCAATTTAGGATAAATGCAAAAAGACCACGCTAGGCGTGGTCTATTGCTCGGTCTATTTTTCGACTTTAATGTTCTCGACTCGGGCTTTCAATTTCTGCCCTGGGCGGAACGTTACGACACGTCGAGCGGAGATAGGAATATCCTCACCTGTTTTTGGGTTTCGACCCGGACGTTCATTTTTGTCTCGAAGATCAAAATTACCAAAACCAGATAGTTTTACCTGTTCGCCACTTTCAAGCGCCTTACGAATCTCTTCGAAAAACACTTCAACCGTTTCCTTGGCATCCCGTTTACTGTATCCAAGCTTTTCAAACAGGTTTTCAGCCAATTCGGCCTTTGTGAGCGCCATAAAACTTCCCTCAAAGCTATGTTAAACCTTGCTGCCAGTCAGCAGCACCGAAGCATTTTCGCTTAGCCAATCAACAACCTATCGGCTCTACTTGAAAAGTGTATGCCAAGCTTCTGATTTTCGCCAACTTTTTTATTCTCAACAAAATTAATAATTTCATCAAAAAGACGCATATCATGGCCATACAGCTAGTGTTTGGTATTGACGATTTCAAAAAAGTACTGATAATTTAGTAGTTTATGTCGAATTCACAAACCGACACAGAATTTCACACTACGGACAACTATCATTATTTTTTTATGAAAAAATTTATTTTCTATAAAATCATAGACTTGTTGGCTGGAAAATTCATTGTTCAACGCATAAAAAAGCAGGCTCTAATGAGCCTGCTACCTGTAACTAATTTGTTAAGTCGTGATCAATCACGCAGTGCGGCACCATATTGCTCACCAATAGCAGAGACAATAGCGTCTACCGCGCTAACAATATCGGCTTCTTCTAATGTACGCTCAAGCGACTGAAGGTTAAGCGCAATAGCCAAGCTCTTCTTACCCTCTTCCACGCCTTTGCCTACGTAAACGTCAAACAGTTTTGCGTCTTTTAGCAATTCACCACCAGCTGCACGACATGCATTTACTATGTCGCCTGATGCTACTGAGTCATCGACAACCAATGCGATATCACGACGGTTAGATGGGAACTTAGAAAGTGAAACTGCTTCTGGAATTACTCTGCTGTCAACCGCAGACCACTCAATCTCAAATACGACCGTACGACCATTCAAACCAAACTTGCGTTCAAGTTCTGGATGCACAGTACCAATCACACCGATAACTTCGCCATCAAGAATAACCGCAGCAGATTGCCCAGGGTGTAACGCAGGGTGCTTAACCGCTGTAAAGCTGTATGCTTTACCATTAGCCGTTAGTTCTAGAATCGCTTCTAGGTCGCCTTTCAAGTCAAAAAAGTCAACCGTTGCCGTTTCCATATTCCAATGTTCTTCACCACGAGTGCCTGAGATAACACCCGCTAGCATCGGTTCTTGACGCATGCCATTTTCTGCCGTTGCTTCAGGAATAAAACGCAGGCCATATTCGAATAAACGAACACGTGGCTGCTGACGTTTTTGGTTATGAACAACAGTATTTAATAGGCCTTGAATTAGGCCTAGACGCATAGCTGACATATCCGCAGAGATTGGATTTGGCAGAACCAATGGCTCAACACTAGGAACCATTAATTTTTGCTGTTCAGGTTCAACAAAGCTGTAAGTAATAGCTTCATGATAACCACGATCAACCAGAAGGTTACGAACGCGTTTAAGCGGTAAGTTAGCTTCTTTATGATCATTCATGCTTAACGCAGCAATAGGGGCTTGATTTGGGATGTTGTTGTAGCCGTATATACGACCCACTTCTTCGACCAAGTCTTGCTCTATCGCGATATCGAAACGCCATGTCGGTGCGGTTGCACTCCAACCTTCATTAGTCACTTCTACCGTCAAACCAAGACGCTGTAGAATCTCTACAACATCAGCATCTGAGATAGAGTGGCCGAGCAAATTGTCTAACTTAGTACGACGTAATGTAACCGTATTTGGCGTTGGAAGGTCTGTTGCAGACTCTACAGCAACCACAGGCGCGACTTCACCACCACAGATTTCAACTAGAAGCTCTGTTGCGCGCTCCATTGCGTTTGCTTGTAGTGCATAGTCAACACCACGTTCAAAACGCATTGAAGAATCTGTATGTAAGCCATAGCTGCGCGCACGACCACGAATATGATCCGGTGCAAAGAATGCACACTCTAGCAATACATCTTTTGTTTCTGAACTAACGCCCGATCCTTCGCCACCAAAAATGCCCGCAATCGCTAATGCTTTATTGTGGTCGGCAACTACGAGTGTATCTGCATTTAATTCAGCTTCCGTACCATCAAGAAGCGTTAGCTTTTCACCTTGCTCAGCCAAACGAACAACAATACCACCATCGATCTTAGCTAGATCAAAAGCATGCATTGGTTGGCCTTGTTCTAGCAAAACGTAGTTTGTAATATCCACGACAGGGTCGATAGAGCGAATACCACAACGACGCAGTTTTTCCTGCATCCATAGTGGGGTTTGCGCTTGAACATTCACATTCTTAACTACTCGGCCAAGATAACGTGGACATGCTGCTGGTGCTTGCACATCAATAGCGACAACATCATCAATAGATGGCGTAACGCCTTTAGCCATTGGCTCTGTAACATCTGCACGGTTTAGAACGCCAACTTCACGCGCAAGACCACGAATACTGAAGCAGTCTGCGCGGTTAGCGGTTAAATCTACGTCTACCGTTACATCATCGAGATTAAGGAATTGACGGAAATCGGTACCGATAACGGCATCTTCAGCCAATTCCATAATACCATCTGATTCAACGTCAATACCTAGCTCAGTAAATGAGCAAAGCATACCGTGAGAAGGTTGACCACGTAATTTTGCTTTTTTGATTTTGAAATCGCCTGGCAGCACGGCGCCAACCGTAGCCACTGCAACTTTAATTCCTTGACGGCAGTTAGATGCACCACAAACGATGTCCAGTAGTTCTTCTTCTCCAACGTCAACTTTGGTGACGCGCAATTTGTCTGCGTCAGGGTGTTGAGCACACTCAACAACCAGGCCTACTTTTACGCCAGTGAATTCGCCAGCTACAGGTAGAACATCGTCTACTTCTAAGCCAGCCATTGTGATTTGGTGTGTTAACTCGTCAGTTGTAACCGCAGGGCTTACCCACTCACGAAGCCATGATTCGCTGAATTTCATTGTATCTCTACCCTTTGAATTACTTGAACTGTTTAAGGAAACGTAAGTCGTTCTCGAAGAACGCACGTAGGTCATTCACGCCATAACGAAGCATCGTCAAACGTTCAACACCCATACCGAAAGCAAAACCAGAGTATTTTTCAGGGTCAATACCAACACTACGAAGTACATTCGGGTGGACCATACCGCAACCTAAAACTTCAAGCCACTTACCGTTTTTACCTTTTACATCCACTTCTGCTGAAGGCTCTGTAAACGGGAAATAAGACGGGCGGAAACGAACCTCAACTTCTTCTTCAAAGAAATTACATAGGAAATCGTTGAGAATACCTTTTAGCTGCGCAAAGTTTACATTCTCATCAACTAACATACCTTCTACTTGGTGGAACATTGGCGTGTGAGTTTGATCGTAATCATTACGGTAAACGCGACCTGGGGCGATAAAGCGGAAAGGTGGCTTGCCGTTTTCCATGGTACGAATTTGCACACCAGAAGTATGGGTGCGCAGCATCAAATCAGGGTTGAAGAAGAAGGTGTCGTGATCAGTACGAGCTGGGTGATCTTCCGCAATATTCAACGCGTCAAAGTTGTGAAACGCATCTTCAATTTCTGGACCAGACTCAGTATTAAAACCAAGCTCACCAAAGAATTGTTCAATACGCTCAACAGTGCGAGTCACTGGGTGAAGACCACCATTTTCAATACGGCGACCAGGCAAAGTAACATCGATGGTTTCAGCGGCTAATTTCGCTTCTAGTTCAGCACGTTGTAGCTCATCTTTACGAGCGGCAATCGCTTGTTGAACCGTTCCTTTTGCAACGTTGATCTCTTGACCTGCTGCACGACGTTCTTCTGGTGGCAATTTACCCAAGCTTTGGAGTTGAGTCGTTAACTCACCTTTTTTGCCTAGGTACTGAACACGCACTTCATCAAGTGCGACTAACGAATTCGCAGCGTTGATCGCAGCGGTCGCATTAGCAATAATCTCTTCTAGATGTTGCATCGTTTCCTCATCTACCCATTGGTAGTGTCCGTATCGGATGTTTTGTATTTTTCAGATAGCTACACATAGTATCTAAAGCCACAACTAAAGCCAAATTGAAATGATATCAAGCCTTTCTATTGATGAAAAAAAACACATTATCTTTGCTTTGTTGATTTGTCGCGGTCAACACATCCATCAATAACTTGATATTTCCATTCGTAAGACCAATAACTATACCCAAACAATCATGTTTAATAAGAGAAACACATATGGACATTACCATTACTGAAATCACACCCACCGATGATCAAGATATCTGTCACATCATCAAATCGGTAGGTGCAGAATTTGGCGCTGTTGGTGAGGGTTTTGGCCCTTCAGATTCAGAAGTTGAACAAATGAGCCAATACTACGGCATAGACACAAAAAGTATTTATCTGGTCGCAAAAATGGATGGAAAAGTAATGGGGGGGGCTGGTATCGCTGCATTTAATGGCAGTCAAGAGGTTTGCGAACTCAAAAAATTGTTTTTGTTGCCTGAAAGTCGCGGCCACGGATTAGGGATAAAACTCAGTGAAGCCTGCATCAAATACGCTAAAGATATGAGCTATCAATCATGTTATTTAGACACATTATCCAATATGACATCGGCCATTCGTCTATATGAGAAACTTGGGTTTTCCCACTTAAATAAGCCGATGGTGGGTACGGAGCACAATGGTTGCGATGTCTGGATGATCAAGGAGCTTTAGTTACATCGTTGGATAAACGCAATTCTTACCAGCTTGTTTAGCCTTATACAGTGCGTTATCCGCCTCTTTGATTAATTCATCGTATATTTTCATATCGGCACTGATTGCCGCGACACCAATACTGATACTTCCACGCCAATCTGTTGCCCCTGTGCTAACACGCATTTTAGAAACACGTTGGCGTGTTGATTCAGCGATATGCAGGCCGCTTTTTAGATCAGTATGCGGGCATATAACGAAAAACTCATCGCCACCAAGACGACACACAATGTCATCGCTACGAAAGGCATCTTTTAATTCGTGAGCCAGCTCAATCAACACCTTATCTCCTGCATCATGACCACAGCTATCATTAATTACTTTAAAATGATCGGCATCGATCATGATGCAAACTAATGGATATTGATGTTGCACAGCTTCTGTCCAACATACATGCAAGTGATGCATAGCACTACGACGATTAGGAAGCGACGTTAGTGCATCGGTTAGCGACAACTCTTCTAAACGTTGATTCGCCTCTAATAGCTGTTTAGTCCGTTCCTCAACTTTATATTCAAGTGATTGATTAAGTTTTAATAGCTCCTTATTGCGCATCGATACTTGTTCAAATAAACCATTCAACGCATTTAGCAGTGGCTCTGTTGCAGAGTCTCGCTGCCGTTCTTCTTGTCTGTACGCCTCTTCAGGCGATTGACCTGACTCAATAGCCTTTATCTGCAGAGCCAAGTTTTGATCAATACCGAGTATGTGATAAGCCAACCAGTGAATTAAAAAATCTAACAATTGCCCTGCCGAGCCGTCATCCTGTTGACGAATAAAACTCTGCATACTAGCAACTTCAGCTATAAAAGCTCTATGGACCTTAACATGCTGTTCTATATGACTAGGATAAACTCCTTTGTCTCTCATCAATTGCTCTTCTTCCTTAAAATGGAATTCGGCATATCGAGAAAGTTCAAAAAGTGCGACTCGAACATCTTCCTCTGCAATATTATTTTCAGAAATAAGCGCGCCATATTGGTTGATGATCCCAACCAAATATTGATGTTGTTCATCAACATCGCCAATTCCCGTTTCAAAATGTTTATCCCAAAGAAATGATTTCGTCACACTATCCACCCATAAAGCCTGCAACCATACAGACAATAAACACTAATCCATGAAAATATATACCCAAGCTACTAGGAGTTGCAGGTTGTCGGCAAGTGAGAGAATCCCCATGAGCATAGATAAACTATGTGATTGGGGTGAGCAAACGTAGCCAACACCGCTGCAACTTCAAATAGGAAGGGTGCAGTAGAATTATATATCAATTTATTCACAGCAACTGAGTCAGAAATGAAAACTATATGCTCTCTATCAGCATCATCGATCACAGATTTGAAATTTAAGATAGGGGAACAAAAGCGTGACCTCAACCTTGGCAAGATTGCGCTACGCGCAGGAAAAATGCTAAGTATTTAGATGTAAAAAAGCCCCAGCATTTCTGCTGAGGCTTTAATTTTGGAGCAACACACGAGGTTCGCTTTCTTTTGAACTAAAAGCGTGACCTCAACCTTGCCAAGATTGCGCTACGCGTAGGAAAAATGCTGAGTATTTAGATGTAAAAAAGCCCCAGCATTTTTGCTGAGGCTTTAATTTTGGAGCGACACACGAGGTTCGAACTCGTGACCTCAACCTTGGCAAGGTTGCGCTCTACCAACTGAGCTAGTGTCGCATACTGCTTATGCAGTTAAAAGATGGTGCCCCGGGCCGGACTTGAACCGGCACGACTCGAAAGTCGAGGGATTTTAAATCCCTTGTGTCTACCAATTTCACCACCAGGGCACGCAATTCTTGATTGCGATGCTGTTTACAAAATTAAGTAACACCATCTTAAAGATATCGAAATTAAATTCAATATCGCAAAATTTTGGAGCGACACACGAGGTTCGAACTCGTGACCTCAACCTTGGCAAGGTTGCGCTCTACCAACTGAGCTAGTGTCGCAAATGGAGGCGCGTCCCGGAGTCGAACCGAGGTCCACGGATTTGCAATCCGCTGCATAGCCCCTCTGCCAACGCGCCTCTGCCACTTCAATCGAAGCGCTATTTTGTTGCGTTCCTCTTGAGTACGGGATGCATTCTACGGATTCGATGAAATGAGTCAACACTATTTTTTTAGTTTTTAAATCGTTTGACTACTTTGCATTCAAAAACAGCTGATTTGCTCAATTTAATAGCAAAATATGGCGTCATTTCCATGAGATAACTGTACTTTACCGCAGATAAAAACCGATAACAGAACCGACTAAACGTAAAAAACGGGCCGTAGCCCGTTATTTAATGATGTTCTTCATTGAGGAGGTCATCTTTGGCCGCCATCAAATATTGAGCCATAGACCAATAGGTCAAAACTGTGGCAACATAAAGCGCAGCATAACCTAACCAGATCATCCAATCATCATAGCGCCAGATAAGGATCCATAGAGCGAACATCTGCGTACCGGTTTTAACTTTCCCCACCCAAGAAACAGCGACACTTGCACGTTTGCCAATTTCTGCCATCCACTCTCTTAGTGCGGAGATAATAATTTCACGAGCAATCATTGTGACCGCAGGAATCGTAATCCAAATACTATGATAATGTTCAGTAATTAAAATAAGCGCTGTAGCAACTAAGACTTTATCAGCAACAGGATCGATAAAAGCACCAAAACGAGAGGTTTGGCCTAGTTTACGCGCCAACATTCCATCAAGCCAATCGGTAAACCCTGCGACCCAAAACACCATTGCTGCCGCAAAAGGCCCCCAGCCATAAGGAAGGTAGAATACAACGACAAATATCGGTATTAGGAAAAGTCGTAGCAAAGACAAAATGTTGGGAATATTTAAACGCATATTTTTAGGCTCTTATCCATGGCGCGTTAATGTTGCGTCATTTTACTTATTGTTTCAATGCCTGATAAATGTTTTCAGCTAAAGAATGGCTGATCCCCGGCACTTTGGCGATTTCTTCAACAGTTGCCCGCTTCAACTCTTGTAATCCACCCATATACTTTAATAAGGATTGTCGACGCTTTGGTCCTACCCCTTCAATCTCTTCTAACGCACTCGTTCTACGGGTTTTTCCGCGCTTAGCTCGATGACCAGCAATGGCATGATTGTGGCTTTCATCCCGAATATGTTGGATAAGGTGTAAAGCAGGCGCATCACTAGGAAGATTAAACTCCTCACCTTCTATGGTCACAAGTGTTTCCAAGCCCGGTTTACGAGTTATCCCTTTAGCAATACCAATCAATATCGGCCTTTTAGGCCAATCTTGCCAATGCGTGGTGATGATTTGATGCGCTCGATTGAGTTGGCCTTTACCGCCATCAATAAAAATCACATCCGGTATTTTTTCGACATCAATTTGTTTTGAATATCGACGTTCTAGTACCTGCCCCATCGCGGCGTAGTCATCACCTCCGGTAATGCCAGTGATGTTATAACGACGATATTCTTGCTTCACCGGACCTTCTTGATTAAAGACCACGCAAGATGCAATGGTGCTTTCTCCCATGGTGTGCGAAATATCAAAACACTCCATGCGCATAATATTTTCAACGCCTAATTCCGACTGAAGTGCTTTAAAACGCTGGCCGATGGTCATCCGATGATTAATTTTGGTTGTAATTGCGGTCAATGCATTGGTGTTCGCCAATTTCAAGTATCGACCACGTGTACCAGTAGGGCTAACATGAAAAGAGATTTTACGACCAGCGACACTTTGCAATGCATCTTGTAATGGCTTTGCATCTTCAAGCAGTCCTGAATTTAAAATCATGCGGCTAGGGATCGTACGAGCCTCATTGTGGTTTAAATAGTATTGACTTAAAAAGCTATCGAACACCTCTTCTTGAGTGGTGTTATTGGGAATTTTAGGGAAATGGCTGCGGCTTCCGAGGATTTTACCTTGGCGGATCATTAAAATATGAATACACGCAATGCCACTTTCTTGAGAAAAACCTAAGACATCCATATCGTCCATACTATCTTCGGAAACAAACTGCTGCTCTTGAACGCGTCGTATAGCTTGAATTTGATCTCGAAATTGAGCCGCTTGCTCAAATTGAAGCGTTTGGCTCGCTTGCTCCATTTTCTGAATCAAGATTTCCAATACTTGGTTGTCTTTGCCTTGCAAGAATAAGCGCACAAAATTGACTAACTCAGCATATTGTTGATCAGAAATGATGCTGCTGACACAAGGCGCAGCACAACGGCCAATTTGATACATTAAGCATGGCCGTGTCCGGTTGCTGTATACCGTATCCTCACACTGCCGAACTGGGAATATTTTCTGGATGAGATGCAAAGATTCCCGAACCGCACCCGAGTCAGGATACGGGCCAAAATACTCTCCTTTGCGCTTTTTTGCACCTCGGTGCAAAGAGAGCCGAGGGTGTTTATGCCCACTGATAAAAATATACGGATAAGACTTGTCATCGCGCAATAACACATTGTATTTAGGCAAATACTGCTTGATATAATTGTGTTCGAGAATCAACGCCTCCGTTTCGGTATGCGTTACGGTAACGTCAATTTTGGCGATATGGCTAACAAGCGCGCGCGTTTTCTCGCTATCGATGTTTTTCCGAAAGTAACTAGAAAGGCGCTTTTTGAGGTCTTTGGCTTTGCCAACATAAATTATATCAGCCTCGGCGTTATACATTCTGTACACACCGGGCTGATTAGTGACTGTTTTAAGGAAAGCCGCCGAATCAAACGGAATCGTCACTACAGGGTCTCAGTGTCTAACATTCCGTGTCGAATAGCTAAGTGAGTCAACTCTACATCACCATTGATAGCCAGTTTGCTGAATAGACGGTAGCGATAACTGTTCACCGTTTTAGGGCTAAGGTTAAGCTGCTCAGAAATATCCGTCACTTTCTGACCTTTAGTGATCATCATCATGATCTGCAACTCTCTTTCTGAGAGATCAGCAAATGGGTTTTCAGAAGCTGGTGAAAATTGGCTTAATGCCATTTGCTGAGCGATCTCTGGTGAAATATAGCGTTGACCGCTATTCACTATCCGAATCGCATTGACCATTTCGTCAGGACCAGCCCCTTTGGTTAAATAACCGGCGGCTCCTGCTTGCATCACTTTGGTAGGAAACGGGTTTTCAGTATGAACAGTCAACACTATAATTTTTACGTCTGGGTTAAAACGTAAAATCTTTTTCGTTGCTTCTAAACCACCGATCCCCGGCATATTCATATCCATTAAAACAACGTCGACATGATTGTTGCGACACCATTTTACAGATTCTTCACCGCTGAGAGCTTCCCCTACTACGTTCATTCCACGGACGTCTTCAATAATACGTCGTATCCCTGTGCGAACCAGCTCGTGATCATCTACAAGGAAAACACTAATCACTCTTGTATCTCCACACTCATCTATTGGCTCTGCACCCACTTGGTAGTGGATAACAGCATGGCTGCCTATATTAACTTAAAATCTGGTTTTTGCTTACACTGAATATGTGCTCTAACCGAAATTTTGGCAAGTACTTATTTACCTTGTTAATCAATCCATGAGAATTTATCAACAAATCAATAGTTTCATTATATTAGCAAATAAGTGTCCATCAATTGAGATCATTTTTTGACAAATTTGAAGCTCACCATAAAAATGCAACCAGACTCATAGCAAAGCAAAATAAAATTAAATCAATCGGTTACTAGTGATTGACATGGCGTATCGAATTACCGTAGACAACAACATGACATTAGCCTAGATATGAGAAGCTAAGTATTTAAATCTGAGCTCTGATATGATGCATCTTAAGAAAATAACTACAATCTGGATCAACCACGCTTGAGTATTCAACAAGGCTTTTTGCTCACTCGTCATGCAAGAGACATCAAAGGTGCCACTTATATCGAACTTTGGCTAGCAACTCCGCAAGGGCCGAGCCAGCTGATCATCCGTGGCGAAAAGCCCGTATTTTTCATCTCCCAACTGGAGATAGAACAGCTTCAGAGTTTGGCAAGCCAACACAACTTGTCTGTCGATTGTAAGGCATTGGAATTAAAAGATTTCGAACATAACCCATTGGCCGCCTGCTATTGCCCGACACTCCACACCTATGCAGCACTGATTACCCTCTTAAAACAGCAACAGATTCAAACCTTAGAAGATGATATCAAGCTGGCCGATCGCTTTCTGATGGAACGCTTCATTAAAGGCAGTGTTGAATTCACTGGTTTACTCACTCAACAAAGCCGTTATTTAAAAGTTGAACAGGCCAAATGTCGCCCTGGGCATTACATTCCTAGCCTCAAAGTTGTCTCTCTCGACTTAGAATGCTCAGAAAAAGGTATTCTCTACTCAATTGGCTTTGATAGCCCAATGGATAGCCGTGTGATTATGATTGGCGAACCGCAGCCCAGTGAAACAGCGATCCAATGGGTAAAAGATGAACGTGCCTTATTGCAAGCGCTTATCGACTGGTTTAAGGCGTTTGATCCGGACGTCATCATTGGTTGGAATGTAATTGACTTTGACTTCCGGTTATTACACAAACGAGCAGAATGGCACAACACCAAATTAACCATCGGACGTGGTAATCAACACAGCTTCTTTCGTACTTCAAACCAAAGTCAGCAAGGTTTTATCACCATTCCAGGACGTGTAGTACTTGATGGAATTGATACTTTAAAAACGGCGACTTACCACTTTCGCTCATGGTCGCTCGAAGCCGTTTCTCAAGAATTACTGGGTGAAGGCAAAGACATCCACAACGTGCATGATCGTATGGATGAAATAAACCGCATGTTTAGAAAAGACAAACCGTCTTTAGCTAAATACAACCTGCAAGACTGTGTGCTGGTAAATAAGATTTTCCAACATACGCATTTACTGGATTTTGCTATAGAGCGCTCACGCCTCACTGGGGTTGAGTTAGATCGCGTTGGTGGTTCAGTGGCTGCATTCACGAATCTGTATCTACCGCAGTTGCATCGTGCCGGTTATATTGCACCCAATTTACAGCCGGAAAACTGGGTTGCTAGCCCTGGTGGCTATGTTATGGATTCTATCCCTAACTTATATGATTCAGTGCTGGTGCTGGATTTTAAGAGTCTTTATCCCGCTATCATCCGCTCATTTCTCATCGACCCGCTAGGGTTAATTGAAGGATTACAGCTCACGGTGGGTAACAATGAAAACGAAGCAGTACCAGGCTTTCGTGGTGGGCAATTTCATCGCAACAAACACTTTCTTCCTGAGATGATCGAAAATTTATGGGCGGCTCGAGATCTCGCTAAGAAGAACAATGAAAAAGCTTTTTCTCAAGCGATAAAAATCATCATGAACTCATTTTATGGGGTATTAGGGTCTTCAGGTTGCCGCTTTTTCGATACACGTTTAGCTTCGAGTATCACTATGCGTGGGCATGAGATCATGAAGCAGACCAAAAAGCTGATTGAAGAAAAGGGTTATCAAGTCATTTACGGTGATACCGATTCAACCTTTGTCTCTTTAGGTGGCGAATTCTCACAGCAGCAAGCGGATCATATCGGCAGCGCACTGGTCGACTTTATTAATCAATGGTGGGCCGAGCATTTACAAGAAGAGTATCAGCTTAGCTCAATTTTAGAGCTTGAATACGAAACCCACTACCGTAAGTTTCTTATGCCAACGATCCGTGGTTCAGAAACTGGCTCTAAAAAACGCTACGCTGGATTAATTGGTGAAGGTGAACAAGAACGGCTGATTTTTAAAGGGCTTGAAAGTGCGAGAACCGACTGGACACCGCTCGCACAACGTTTTCAATATCGGCTGTATTCGATGATTTTTAAAGGTGAAAACCCCGAAGCTTTCATCAGAGAGATTGTCGAGCAAACACAAAGTGGGCAACTCGACCATGAACTGGTTTATCAAAAACGTCTACGACGTAAGCTACATGAATATCAAAAAAATGTGCCACCACAAGTCAGAGCAGCTCGCCTAGCCGATGAGATCAACATGCAACTCGGACGACCACTGCAATATCAAAACCGAGGACGCATCGAGTACTTAATCACTATTAATGGTCCTGAGCCTAAAGAGTATTTAAAAAGCCTTATCGATTATCAGCACTATATCGATAAACAATTACAGCCCGTCGCAGAAGCCATTTTGCCTTTTGTTGAACTGAACTTTGAACAGCTTAGTCAACCTCAGTTGGGCCTCTTCTAAAATAGAGGCTAGCAACGAAATATCTAAGTACTACCAACGTCATCATTTATCATGCGCTAATACGATGGTATCAGCGCACGATCAGCCAATCCGAAATTCTGTTTTTTTGTACTGCTTTACAAGCCAGTGACCATAGGAATCTAAAATACCGATCACCGAACGTTTGGCAATCGGCCGCCCAGATAACAAAATACCGAGCCTATTGATTTCAACTTCCTTTTCTGGGTGATAACGAAGAAATTGTTGACCACATTCAATCGGGTCATCAAACCAACCTTTGTCACGGTACATCACCAGTGAATAACTTGCTCGCAATAGCTTTTTAGCAATCACAATCTGTGCTTTGCTCTGCTCACTGGCAGAATTGGCTTTGGCGATTTTATCGCGGTAAAAAAGCACCCAATCTTCAACATCCATATTCCAATGCTTGGCAATCTCCCAACTGGGTTCAAAATCACCAAAGCACTCAGCTAAGTCATCCCCCCAAACACAAACACAGCAGTGGCGAAGCATAAAGCCCCACGTAAAAATACTATCGAGCGAGGCAACCTCCGATACTAACGCCGTTTTTATCGACACTTCCGTTATGTGTGGAAAACTCTTTTGGAAACGCCATTTAATGGTGTTGAGTAACGTGGTTCGAGTTTCGGGGAAATCCGCGTGTGTGACCACCACAACGTCTAAATTTGAGCGACCATAACGTGCTGTTTTTCTCGCCACACTGCCATACAAATAAACACTGTGCAGATTGTCTCCCAAACCCGCACGAAGAAACCTGATGAGATCATCAATCGCTGCTTGGTATTCAGTTTGAAAAGCTTGTTTAGGGTCGATAACCGATAAATACATAACAAAAAACGTTAATTAATAGAGAAATGGAACACGCACATCATGTTCTACCATGCAAACCGATCAATCAAGATATTCCTTTTCTAGAGCTGCAAGGTATAATGCGCCGAAATTAAGTATGAAGGAAAAATTCCATGCCAAAGGCGAATGAATTAAAGAAAGGTTTTGCCATCGTTTCTGGTGGTAAAACACTACTCATCAAAGATATCGAAGTGACTACTCCAGGTGGTCGTGGCGGTTCTAAAATCTACAAGTTGCGTTGTACTGATTTAAACACTGGTGCTCGTGTTGATGAACGTCTAAAAGCTGACGATTTTGTTGATACCGTAGATATGAACCGTCGCGCTGTATCGTTTTCTTATGTTGACGGTGACGAGTACATTTTCATGGACAATGAAGATTATACTCAGTTCACGTTCAAGAAAGACGAGATCGCAGACGAACTACTGTTCATCACCGAAGAAATTCAAGGTATGTTCGTCGTCGTTGTAGACGGTTCAGCGGTTGCGCTAGATGTACCTTCATCAGTAGAACTTGTAATTGAAGAGACTGACCCTTCTATTAAGGGTGCTTCTGCATCAGCTCGTACGAAACCTGCACGACTAAGCACTGGCCTAGTTGTTCAAGTACCAGAATACGTAGCAACGGGTGATCGCATTATTGTGAACACTGCTGAACGCAAATACATGAGCCGAGCATAATAATGTCTGATTTAATTTCTTACGACGACGCGATCGACGCTGCCTATGACATCTTCCTTGAGATGGCTCCTGACAACTTAGAACCAGCAGATGTAATCCTATTTACCATGCAGTTCGAAGAACGCGGAGCTGCCGAGTTAGTTGATGTAGGCGATGATTGGGTTCAACACGTGGGTTTCGACGTTGATAAGGAAGATTACGCGGAAGTATTGATCGGCCTTGTGAATGAACAAGACGATGTGCTAGATGATGTGTTCGCAAGAATGCTCGTCAGCCGCGACCCAGACAAAAAGTTTTGCCATATCCTATGGAAACGCGATTAATCGTATCCATATCGGAATACAACGCCAATCGCTTTGATTGGCGTTGCTGTTTCTAACCTAGGTAACGTATATCTTTACTTTTAAGTCGTGCTATTTGTGTCTGGCATCGCTTTCCACCAGTTGGTAATAAATCACATACAACTGCTCTATCCCAGGGTAAATATCTTGGATAACTTGCTTGAGCGTTTCCAAGCTCATGTTTTCTTGCGCAGCGTGAAACTCACTCAGTTCACTGAATAAAATAGGCTCTACCGCATCAACTTTCAGTCGACAAAACCACTTCCCTTCTTCCAACGTGCTCACATCTACGATCGAACCAGCCTGATAGTGGCTCTCACTTTCATCTCGAATGGTGATCACTTTCTTTTTTGCCAAAATATCCGCTTCGAAACGCGCGAAAAAAGTCATTTCAGTGGGTATAGTCATTTATATTTTCTCTAATTTATCAAACAAAAACATTCTAAGGGGTTATTCAACAAAGCCCAAATAAGTTTATTGATGTGAGATGAGTGGTAACATCACGCATCGACAGTATCTAAACATTGCATTTTTCAGTCACTTCATTAATTATTTGTATATTCAATTAAAACCGATAATACCGATGTCAGCCTCACCATTATATAAACAAATAAAACAGTTTATTTTAGATAATATAGAAACGGGTCACTGGCCGGTAGGTCATCGTATTAGTACTGAATTAGAACTGACTGAACAATTTAATGTCAGTCGAATGACCGTCAATAAAGCGATTAGAGACTTGGTTTCTGATGGCAAACTACAACGCAGGCCTAGGCTCGGTACATTTGTTTGCGCCCCTGAAGAGAAAGCAGAATCACCGCTACTGGATATCCGCAACATCGCTGATGAAGTGATTAGCCGCGGGAAAAATTACCACAGCAAAGTGCTCAAACAAGTAGCATTAGCCGCCGACGAAAATGTAGCGACCAAACTTGGCGTCATGCTTGGGTCACAGGTTTTTTACAGTGAAATCATACACTTTGCGAACAAATCCCCCTTACAGCTAGAGGTGCGTTGGGTCAATTGCCACTATGCACCTCACTACCTTGAGCAAAATTTCTCTTTAATCACTCCTAATCAGTATTTATCGCAAAACTGCCCGTTAAGCGCCATTGAGCATACCGTAGAAGCGATTATCCCCGATTCTCATACCAAGCAATTATTACAGTTAACGAGCAATGAGCCTTGCTTGCTGTTAAATCGAAGAACATGGAGTGGCGATAAGTTAGTTAGCTCTGCACTGCTTTATCACCCAGGTTCTAAGTACAAATTAACCTCTAAAGTACTGCTCAGCTAAAGATTAACATTCCACCATTTAATCACAGTTCCGCAACATTACTCTTGCACAAGCCACCTTTTTGTCTTATTTATTTGTATATACATTTAGGCATTTGTAAACTTGCATAGAAAAAGTGAGAGCAACCATGGATTTGATACTGACTAATGCTCGCGTTATCAGCATGGAAAAGGGTAAACAAGGCTACCAGCCCAGTGCGCCTCAAACCATTTATATTCAAGCAGGAAAAATTCACTCTCTGCTCAGTGCTAACGAACCTATCTATACTAACTATGACTGCCCTATTATTGATTGCCAAGACAAGCTAATAACTCCGGGATTGATCGATTGTCATACACATCTGATCTATGCCGGCAACCGTGCCAATGAGTTTGAAATGCGCTTGCAAGGTATTCCCTATCAAGAGATCGCAAAACAAGGTGGCGGCATTTTATCAACCGTCAACGCGACAAGAGCGGCTTCGGTTGAAGAGCTGGTTGAGCTTGCTCTGCCTCGTTTAGAGGGGCTAATCCGATCAGGAGTCACCTCTGTAGAGATCAAATCTGGCTACGGTTTAACGCTTGATGATGAAATAAAAATGCTCAAAGCAGCTAAGATGCTGGAAAACTATCGCCGCATAAAAGTCGTCACCACGCTACTCGCCGCCCACGCGATCCCACCAGAATTTCAACACCGCGCCGATGACTATATCGACCATATTTGCCAAACAATCATCCCGCAAGTTGCTGAGCAAAAGCTAGCAAGCAGTGTCGATGTATTTTGCGAATCGATCGGCTTTAATCTCTCGCAAACAGAAAAAGTCTTTCAAGCGGCAATCAAACATGGCTTGCAGGTAAAAGGCCATACTGAGCAACTATCAAATTCAGGCGGAACCGCTTTAACGGCGCATTATCAGGGTTTATCCGCTGATCATATCGAATACTTGGATGAGCAAGGCGTAAAAGCGTTAGCGCAATCCAATACGGTAGCAACATTACTACCCGGCGCATTTTACTTCTTGCGTGAAACCCAAAGCCCACCAATAGAGTTACTGCGTAAACATACTATTCCCATGGCGATTGCCACCGACATAAACCCTGGCACTTCACCATTTGCAGACCTGACATTGATGATGAACATGGCCTGTACTCTCTTCAATTTAACCCCAGAGGAAGCATTACGTGGTGTGACTCAGCATGCAGCGCAAGCACTCGGTTTTGCGCCGTCGCGGGGTGTCATCGCAACCGGGTATGACGCCGATTTAGCCATTTGGAACATAACCCACCCTGCTGATTTAAGTTATCAAGTGGGTATTCCTCGTTTATATGCTCGCGTAGTTGATGGAGAACTCACCCATGACTAACCTCAATTTACCTAGCGCCCAACATAGTTTTAACTGGCAAGGTCGTGATGATGTAGAAGATGGCGAGTTAAGCACTCGTGTGCATCATCAGGCTCACTGCTGCCAAGTCGATGAACTTCAAGCACTACATATTGAACGTCATCACGCCATTGCTGTAGTCGGTCTTGAATGCGATGCTGGTGTTGCGCGTAATAAAGGACGTATTGGAGCTCAACATGCTCCGAACCTAATCAGACAAGCGTTAGCTAATTTAGCGTGGCATAAAAAATCAACATTTTACGATTTAGGTAATATTCGCTGCGAAGGGGACGAACTTGAACAGGCTCAAGCAAGCTGTGCAGATATCGTTGCTAAAGCACTCAATCATATGCCCGTCATAGTACTAGGCGGGGGACATGAAGTAGCGTGGGCAAGTTTTCAAGGCCTCGCTCGACATTTTAAACACAACCAAATAAAACAACCGACAATCGGCATCATCAACTTCGATGCACATTTTGATTTACGCGCGTTTGAATCAGACACGGCAGAGATCAAACCAAGTTCAGGCACACCCTTCAATCAAATTCACTCATTTTGTCAGCAGCAGGGTTGGGATTTTAACTACGCCTGCTTAGGTGTTAGTCGTGCCAGTAATACTCCAGCGCTGTTTAAACGAGCTCGAGAACTGAGGGTTTTGTATATGGAAGACTCTCAATTTTCCACATTAAGCCCAATTGATCACCTCCGTGAATTACAGCACTTTATCAACCGATGTGATTATCTTTACCTCACCATTGATTTAGACGTTTTCCCCGCAGCTACCGCGCCAGGGGTCAGTGCCCCAGCGGCTCGCGGTGTCAGTTATGACGCGCTGGCCCCTTATCTCGATAAAATTCTTTATCACAAAAACAAATTACTGATTGCCGATATCGCCGAGTACAACCCTCAATTTGATGTCGACAACCAAACTGCACGCCTTGCCGCACGGCTGTGCTGGGATATCGCCAACGCGATGACCAACAATTAACTTTTTTGAACAACCCTACACTTGGCGACATAACAACAATAGCCAATGGAACCAAACACAAGGAGTCTCAACATGACGCAGCACCACTCTCAAGGTCAACGTCTGGATACCACACGTACTATTCGTGCGCCGCATGGCACCACACTGCGCGCTAAATCATGGCTAACCGAAGCGCCGCTTCGCATGCTGATGAATAACTTAGATCCTGATGTAGCCGAACACCCACATGCGCTCGTCGTTTACGGTGGCATTGGCCGAGCAGCTCGTGATTGGGCATGTTTTGATAAAATTGTAGAAGTGCTAGAACGTCTGGAGGAAGACCAAACCTTGCTGGTTCAATCCGGTAAACCCGTGGGCGTGTTCCCTACCCATAAGAATGCGCCTCGGGTGTTAATTGCGAACTCTAACCTAGTACCACACTGGGCAAATTGGGAACATTTTAATGAGCTCGATAAACAAGGGTTAATGATGTACGGCCAGATGACCGCAGGTTCGTGGATTTACATCGGCTCACAAGGCATTGTTCAAGGAACCTATGAAACCTTTGTCGCAGTTGCCAAAAAACACTTTGCTGGTAATGCAAAAGGCCGCTGGGTATTAACCGGCGGTCTGGGTGGAATGGGTGGCGCACAACCGCTAGCTGCCACTATGGCGGGCTTTTCAATGATTGCTGTTGAGTGCGATGAATCGCGTATCGACTATCGTCTTCGCACTGGTTATGTCGACAAAAAAGCCACCAGCATAGATGAAGCTTTAACGATGATTACGCAATCAGACACGCCGATTTCTGTTGGCTTGCTCGGTAATGCGGCGGACGTTTTCCCGCAGTTAGTCGAACGCAATATCACCCCAGATGTGGTGACTGACCAAACATCAGCACACGACCCGCTAAACGGCTATTTACCACTCGGCTGGAGCATGGAACTCGCCTATCAAACTCGTTTAGAAGATGAAGCCAAAGTGGTAAAAGCGGCCAAGCAATCAATGGCGAACCAAGTCCGCGCAATGCTTACCTTGCAACAACGTGGCGCTGCAACTCTTGATTACGGTAATAATATCCGCCAAATGGCATTAGAAGAAGGCGTTGAAAACGCGTTCGATTTCCCTGGTTTTGTCCCTGCTTACATTCGCCCATTATTCTGTGAAGGGATTGGGCCATTCCGATGGGCCGCGCTTTCTGGCGACCCAGAAGATATTTATAAAACCGATCAAAAAGTCAAAGAGTTGATCCCTGACAATCCTCATCTACATAACTGGTTAGATATGGCACGTGAGCGGATTCACTTCCAAGGTCTCCCTGCTCGTATCTGCTGGGTTGGTTTGAAAGATCGTGAACGTCTCGGTCAAGCTTTTAACGAAATGGTTAAAAATGGCGAACTCAAAGCACCAATCGTTATTGGTCGCGACCACTTAGATTCAGGTTCAGTCGCGAGCCCGAACCGCGAAACCGAAGGCATGCTCGATGGGTCAGACGCCGTCTCCGATTGGCCATTGCTCAATGCATTACTCAACACCGCCGGCGGTGCAACATGGGTCTCTTTACATCATGGTGGCGGTGTCGGGATGGGCTTTTCTCAACACTCTGGCATGGTTATTTGTTGCGATGGAAGTGACGATGCATCACAACGTATTGCTCGCGTACTACACAACGACCCAGCAACTGGCGTGATGCGTCATGCTGACGCAGGTTATGGCATTGCAAAACGTTGTGCTAAAGAACAAAAACTGGATCTACCGATGCTTAACCAAGAGCTTGCGCAACTGAAGTAAGGACCATGAAAATGTTAAATCTTGTTATTAAACCAGGGCAACTAAGCCTAAAACAATTGCGCCAAATCAGTCGTTCACCGGTTGTGGTATCGCTTGATCCAAGTGCTATACCAGATATTGAAGCCAGCACTCGAGTGGTTGAGCAAGTTATCGCCGAAAACCGTACCGTTTACGGCATCAACACCGGCTTTGGCCTGCTCGCCAATACCAAAATCGCACCTGAAGATCTGGAAACTCTGCAAAGAAGCATTGTCCTTTCACACGCAGCTGGTATCGGTAAATTCATGTCGGATGAAACCGTTCGTTTGATGATGATATTAAAAATCAACAGCTTATCTCGGGGCTTTTCAGGCATTCGCCTTGCAGTGATTAACGCATTGATGGAGCTGGTAAATAGCCAAGTCTACCCTTGTGTACCACAGAAAGGTTCCGTGGGTGCTTCGGGCGACCTTGCACCACTGGCACACATGAGCACCGTGTTACTGGGCGAAGGTCAAGCACGCCACAACGGTGAGGTAATTTCCGGTTTAGAAGCATTAAAAATTGCAGGTTTAGAACCCATTACCCTCGCACCAAAAGAGGGACTGGCTTTACTAAACGGCACGCAAGCCTCTACCGCTTTTGCACTAGAAGGGTTGTTTGCTGCTGAAGATTTATTTGCATCAGCAACCGTGTGTGGTGCCATGTCAGTTGAAGCGGCGCTAGGCAGCCGTCGACCATTCGACCCACGCATTCATCGTGTTCGTGGCCATCGTAGCCAAATGGACGCCGCTACAGCTTATCGACATATGCTGGATATTAGTAGTGAAATTGGCGATTCACACACCGCGTGTGAAAAAGTACAAGACCCTTATTCACTGCGCTGCCAACCGCAAGTTATGGGTGCTTGCTTACAACAAATTCGCAATTCTGCTGAAATTTTGCAAGTTGAAGCCAATGCGGTTTCAGACAATCCATTAGTCTTTGCCGATGACGGTGACATTATCTCTGGCGGCAACTTCCACGCAGAGCCTGTTGCTATGGCTGCGGATAACTTAGCACTCGCGATTGCCGAAATCGGCAGCTTATCTGAACGACGTATGGCACTTTTGATTGACAGTGCACTCAGTAAGCTGCCTCCATTTTTAGTCGATAATGGCGGCGTCAACTCCGGTTTCATGATTGCGCAAGTTACAGCAGCAGCGCTTGCCAGTGAAAACAAAACCCTTGCCCATCCGGCATCGGTTGATAGCTTACCAACCTCAGCTAATCAAGAAGATCACGTATCCATGGCCACTTTTGCTGGCCGCCGTTTACGTGATATGAGCGAAAATACACGGGGAATTTTGGCCGTTGAATACCTTTCAGCAGCTCAAGGGCTAGATTTCAGAGCGCCCAACAAGTCATCAACACGAGTCGAAGAAGCCAAACAAATCCTGCGCGAGAAAGTACCGTTTTACGATAAAGACCGTTACTTCTCACCGGATATTGAACAGGCCAATACGCTACTCAAGCTGGCCGTTCATAACCACTTAATGCCCGACATGCTACTACCGAGCTTTTAAACACCGACCTGAGCCTCACCTTTTGTGAGGCTCATCTCACTGGATAGACCATTCATCCGACTTTCTTCGCTTATAATCCAACGCAGTTTTGGCTAGAAAGCGTAAATTATGTTTCTGACTCCTTATTTTTCACATCAAGACAAGCAATTCCAATTCACTCGCCAACAAGCGAGCCATTTTGCAAAAAAAGTGGCGGGCGATTTCAATCCGATTCACGACGAAGATAGCAAGCGCTTCTGTGTACCGGGCGATCTTCTCTTTGCAGTGCTGTTGCAAAAAGAAGGCATCAGCCAAAAAATGCGTTTTAATTTTTCTGGCATGGTGAACGACGGCATAGCACTGCATATTGAAAATAAGTGTGATAAAGAAAGTGCAGTCGTTGATACGAGTGGTAAAGAATACTTGCATATGAACCGTGAAGGCCAAGTTAGTCATGATGCGGCCTTTATCGAGCATGTGGTCACTAATTACGTTCAATTCTCAGGTATGAACTTCCCACACATCATGGTTCCACTAATGGAAGAAGCGCAGATGATGATCAACTGCCAACGTCCATTGGTTATTTATGAAAGCATGGAAGTGGAATTTAACCGCTTAGATCTAACTCATCCTGAAGTGTCGTTTTCCGGTGCATCCTTTGATGTGGATGGTAAACGTGGCGTAGTTACCCTGAATTTTGTCTTTAAAGAGGAAGGTAAAGTTGTCGGTAAAGGCGTAAAACGCATGGTGGCAAGTGGCCTCAAGCCTTACGATCAAGATGCCGTTGATGATTTGGTTAACCGCTTCAATGAACGCAAAGAGATGTTTCTAGCTAAGTTTTCTGCAGCTGCATAACAACCATACATAGATACCCATAGCCCTGCCAACTTGGTGGGGCTTTTAAATCCAGCGCCTCACTCGCTGTTTATAATCAACATACTCCTCACCAAACAGTCTCTCCAAAACCCGTTCTTCTGGGAGGATCTGTAACCGATTCATAAACCATACAAACAAAAAGACAATGGCAAAACTTAGTATGTTTTGTTGCCAATAAGCCGTAGCAAAAAGTAGTAAAAGCAACCCTAAATACATAGGATTGCGTGAGTAACGATAAATTCCACTATCAACAACACATGATGCGTTTTCCGGCTTAGTTGGATTAACTGTCGTTTGCACTTTGCGAAATTCATGAATGCCCCACAAGCCGACAATGCCGGACAGCACGAAGCAAATCGTAAATACCACCGCAGGTAAAGGCAATGTAATGCTGGCAAAAACAAAGAGGTGGGAAAGACGATTCATCAACACCAGTGCTACGATAAACACCGCGACTGGTGGAATCTTAAGTTCTAATTTATCCATCGTTTACTCTCTCAATCTTACTGCAACTCCAAGTATAGCCATAAAATCTAGAAAAAAGCCCAGTCACAAACTGGGCTATTTGCTTAACCAACACTCGGATAATTTACACCAAGGCTAACAACGCTTGTAGAGGATGCTTTGGTTTAAAGTGCTCGAAGCGTTTAACTTGGCTACGACACGAATAACCAGTGATCAAACAGCGCTCCTTCGGCAATTTTTCTAAACTTGGTTGCCAACTTAAACCATAAATATCTTTGGACATTTCAAGTTTATCGAGTTCATGACCAAAGGTTCCAGCCATGCCACAACAACCGACAGGAACGGTATGAAGTTTTGCGCCAAAGTGAGTGAAAATCATCCCCCACTCTTTTTCTGCATTAGGCAACTTTGTTTTCTCGGTACAATGAGCAAACAAATACCAAGCCTCGGTATCTAAAGCTTCACTAGTATTAAACTCGGCCAAACGAGGCAACAACCATTCATGCACAGTCAATACATCAAAATCACCACGCTTATCGCCCAGAATCTCGTTGTACTCATCGCGATAACAGAGCACAAGTGCCGGGTCAACACCGACCATCGCAATATTAAGATCAGCCACTTGTGATAAAAATGCCGCGGTATTTTGCGCCGTTGAGGTGAACTGTTTTAAGAAACCTTTAATATGTTGTGCTTTACCGTTAGGTTTAAACGGCAACAGAATTGGATTTTTGCCCAACTTGATCAGTAATTGGATGAAATCTTCAACCACGTCTGCATCGTAATAGCTTGTAAATGGATCTTGCACCACAATCACATGTTGATCGCGGTCTTGTTGAGACAATCCAGCCAAACGCTGCAAGTTAAAATCAACGCTATGGCCAGCCACACGTTTTGCCAAAGTTGGCACAGACAACAGCGGTGCATCGACATACCCAACCGTTGATGCAGTCAAACTTTGCACCCACTTTTGTGAAAGCGCAGCATTTACCACTCGTGGTACCTGCGCCATTAACGGCAACATGCTTTCAATATTTGCAACCAAGTAATCTTTTGCTGGGCGTTGATAGCGTGAATAGTAAATATTGAGGAAACGCGAACGAAAACTCGGTACATCCACTTTGATTGGACACTGACTAGCACATGCTTTACATGCCAAGCAGCCATTCATCGCTTCATAAACTTCGTGAGAAAAATCGTATTGATGACGTTTATTTAATGAATTACGAACACGCTCAATCATTGTTTTGATGGTAGGTGACGATTCTAACACTTGTTTTTCAAGATCAAGAATATCAACACCTTGCTCCGTTAATTGGCGTAACCATTCCCGGACTAACCCTGCTCGACCTTTTGGTGATTGACGACGATCAGCGGTGACCTTCATCGATGGGCACATCGGAGAGCTAGTATCATAATTAAAACAGAGACCGTTTCCGTTACACTCCATCGCTTGCTTGAAACTGTCACGAACTTGAACATCGATTTGGCGATCAAAGTACCCACGTTTAGTATCCGTCACTTTCACTAATTCAAAATTAGTATCGAGAGGGGTACATATTTTGCCGGGGTTCATCTTATTGTGTGGGTCAAACGCCGCTTTGACTCGTCGCAATTCAGTAAACAGTTCCTCACCAAAAAATTCAGGACCGTATTGTGAGCGATAACCTTTGCCATGCTCACCCCACATCAAACCGCCATATTTTGCGACAAGCTTGACGACTTCATCCGACACTTCATGCATCATCAGTTCTTGTTGGGGGTCACACAAATCTAACGCTGGTCGAACGTGAAGAACTCCTGCATCCACATGACCAAACATGCCATAACTGAGCGATTTGCTATCAAGTAAGGTTCGAAATTCAGCAATAAAGTCTGCTAAGTTTTCTGGCGGTACACACGTGTCTTCGGCGAATGCGACTGGTTTTGCTCGGCCTTTTGCCGCACCCAATAAGCCAACCGCTTTTTTACGCATGTTATAGATACGGTTGATGCTAGCTAAATCACTACACACTTGGTAGCCAATAATGCCTGCTTCTTGATTGGTAAGCATTTTCTCAAGGCGCATTGTTAGTGCTTGAACTTGCTCCGAAACCTCTTGTTCATCTTGCCCTGCAAATTCAACCATGTTGATGCCTTGCATCTCCTTGCCTGGGACATCTGCAAGCAAGTCACTAACACTGTGCCAAACGATATCTTGCTTGGCCAGGTTCAGTACTTTTGAATCAACCGTTTCAACCGATAACGCTTTGGCTTCGACCATCAAAGGAGCATTACGCAATGCTGAATCAAAAGTGTTGTATTTCACATTGACTAACGTACGAGCTTTAGGGATAGGGGTTAGGTTTAGCGTGGCTTCGGTAATAAATGCCAGAGATCCTTCTGCACCACACAATACACGGGTCAGGTTAAACGAATCACTTTCTTCATCAATAGCATTTTTGAGATCATAACCGGTCAGAAAACGGTTAAGTGCTGGGAATTTCGCAACAATTTGCGCCCGCTTTTCACGGCACACCGCTTCGGTCACTTGTAACGCTTGATCTGCAAATGAACCTTGTTCAGCCATACCAAGTGACATATCAGACTCAAGCAGTGATCCATCGGCAAATACCGCTTGTAACGACAGCACATGGTCTGAGGTTTTGCCATATTTCAATGACCCTTGCCCAGAAGCATCAGTATTAATCATGCCACCCAATGTAGCGCGATTACTGGTTGAAAGGTCGGGCGAGAAAAAATAGCCATAAGGGCGTACTGCATCATTAAGCTGATCTTTCACAACACCAGCTTGAACACGTACCCATCCTTCTTCTGCATTAATTTCAATGACTTGATTCATGTGGCGAGACAAATCAACTACAACACCTTTCGTTAACGATTGGCCGTTGGTCCCCGTACCACCACCGCGCGGTGAAAATGTCACTCTCTCAAATTCAGGTTTTGAACTAATCTTACCTATAAGAGATACATCATGCGTCGATTTTGGGTGGACCACCGCTTGAGGTAATTGCTGGTAAATGCTGTTGTCAGTAGCAACGGCGAGTCGACTAGAGTATTGTGATTCAATATCGCCACTAAACCCTTCTGCTTTGAGTTGTTGTAAAAAGCTCAAAACAACGGGATCGACGTCTGATTGGTGGTGAAGTCTTGGTAACATTTGCTTCCTGCCCCTACTGTGCTGATCCAATCAGCTGTGGGTTAATGGTTAATTTGATATTAATCTTTGAATTTCGTCACTTTACAACATTTAAAAAGGTGATCAAATCAGAATTTCAATGCAAGAATGGATCTATGGGTTGCATTTTTCTTATTGGATTCAATATCAGCCTTTTTTAAGCCATTGCACATTACGGATATAAGAATGAAAAAAAATAAAATTGTTACGACCGAAGACATCTTGTTGAAACTTTGCCAATCTGTATCGGGCGTCCTCAGCTCAGCGACAGCAACCAATGTCGCCTACTCAGCCATGGTGCAAAAAATCAACAAGACATCACTAAAGCCTGATTTCGGTTGTTTTGTACTGTTTGATGGGGGGTTCTCTGGACTGGTGGTGATTAACTTTACTGCTAAAGCAGCATTAGAAATATACACTAGCTATATGCGTAATATGGGAATGCCAGAGGAAGAACTTGCGGTATTACACACTTCTGATGAAGTGGGTGACGTACTTGGTGAATTGATGAATCAACTCGTGGGTGATTTCACCAACAAAATCCGTAAAGAGCTGCAAACTAACATCACTCAAAACCAACCCAAAATGCTGTCGTTAAATAAACAGGTTATTTTGTCTGTTGATACGAATTTAGACCGACCTCAAGCCCGCCGAGTAACCTTCTCGACAGAAAATAACAATATTTTCTATCTTGAGTTAGCGATGGATAAAACAGAGTTTATCCAACTTGAAGAGTTTGAGATACAAGAAGATGAAAGCCCTGATGCCATTTTAGAAGCGACTCAACAAAAACTTTCAGAGAAAGCAAAACGCGACGAACAACAAAATAGTAATACAGATATTACCACTGACTTGCTTGATGAACTGGGGATTTAACACCCTTTAATCGCTACTCTCGCTGCCTAAAACTAGGTAGCGACTTCTGCTTGGCTTTCACTTCCCACTTAAAACCGCTAAAATGCCGAACTTTTCTAAAAGTTGAAGCACTGTATTTGCAAATTGATGGATAAACAAAAAGCCTTAAAGAAAATCGCTAAATGCCTTGAGCTTGGTAATTCCGCCAATGTGAATGAAGCGGCTAATGCCATCAAAATGGCTCACCGCCTCATGCTCAAGTATGGACTTGATAAAGATGATATTGAATTTATCAAGATGGGCAAAACCCAATCCACTCACTTATTGCCTACTTCTATTGGCTCTTCATTGCTACGTGTCATTCGTGGTATTAACACCAAGTTTGGCGTTGAAGCGGTACTGCTGAACCATAAAGGTCTTAAGCGTGTCGAGTTTATTGGTGAGGCTGATCGTGCTATTTTTGCCGCTTTTGCTTTTGACATCATATATCGTGAAATGAATGAGCACACAGGTCAATTTAGAAATAGTTTTGCAGGCAGTGGCACGTCTAACACAGAGGTCACTCGTCGCGTCAATTCGTTTGTATCGGGTTGGATAGAAGGAGCTCTCGAAAAGCTGCCAACCATTACCGCTGATGATGAATCGAATAATAAAATCAATAATTACATCGACAAAGAATTCAAGAACATTGATCGCGAAACCTTCAAACAGCAACTTAGAGATGCGATGAAAAATATCACCGCAGACTACGAAACGGGGCTCAAAAAAGGTCGCAAGATATCGGTGAGTCGCCCTATAGATGGCGCTCCAGTAGTCCCCAAGAGACTCAAATAATCAGAAATACTTGTTGATGTTCTGTTTATCTGATGCAATTCAACTAAAGTGTGTATAGCCATAACCCGTAACTTGAAGGTGATAATTTGAGATTTGTCCTGAGTTTATGCCTATTAATCTCTTCATTTGTTATGGCTGGTTCATTGACAGAACTGACCGCTCAAGCACAACAGCAGAACCCGAATGCACAATATCAATTAGCCTTGAGTTACCAACAAGGTAATGGTGTTGTGAAAAATCAGGACAATGCTTTTTATTGGTATCAACAAGCGGCGCATAATGATCACCCCCTGGCTAAACTCAAATTGGCCGATGCCTATCTCAAAGGTTTAGGAACGACCCAAAGTACCTCTCAAGCTATTTTCTGGCTAACCGATCTGGCAACTACTGGCAACATTGATGCTCAACTGCGACTTGCTCAGCTGTATGAAACACTGCCATCATCCCCATCGCCACTTGAACTTTCAGAAATTTGGTACCACGCTGCGGCAGCCGAAAATGCTCAAGCTGAAGAAGGTTATGCTCGAGTGCTCGAGGAAAAATTTAATAAACAACGAGCCAAACAAATTTCTTCTATTGAACAACTAAACAGTGCATTCACCACAACTTCTGAAGAAGAAGCATCAATAAATTCAGCACCAACAACAAAACCGCAAGCCGACATCATGGCTGATTACTTATCATTGATTGTGTTAGCGATCATCTGCTTAGTCATTTGGTACATCTATCGATTTTTGATTAAAAGACACCGCAAAAATAAGAATCAAGCAAACAATAAATTACAAAAAGACAATCAATCCCAAGCTTTCGTCATCAAACAACAAAAGAGACAATTAGAAACTCTATTTAGAGAACTCAAAAGACAGCAACAACTGCATACAAACCAATCTCAAGATCAAAAACTATTGCTGGCATGTACGCTATTTGGATTCAAACCCTCGGATCTTCCCGATGAAAAAGCCATTAAGCTCCGTTATAAACAACTTTCGAAAATCTATCATCCTGATCTAAAAGGCTCTCAAGATGAAATGAAACGTTTGAATGCTGCGTTAAAAATCATTCTGTGCAGTGTTAATAAAAAGTAAATTTCATTTCTGGATGTTTCATAACTAACCTTCACCCTAATAAAACAAAGGCAATGCAATCGATCACCATCTCAATTTTAGTAACAAATAGTTAACTTATTTGTTTTTAATATGAGATAATCTCGCGTGAGAATTGCACCTAAATAGTCTAGGTGGGGAGATAAAATGTTTACGATTGAAGGTATCTGCGATTGGTGTAAACAACCAAAGCTACTAACTAAACACAACTATATTGATGGAAAATCGCACAACTCATGTGAAAACTGTAATGAGTTTGCAAGAATGGACGTAAGACAATTTAATATTGCAGAACAAGCAGTAAGAGAACGACAGTCACTTTCACAGTAAAGTCGTATATGTTCGACAGAAAGGCGCCTTTTGGCGCTTTTTTGATTTATCCACGTAAGCTATCGAACTTTAATCCCCCCATAACTGATGGATATACAGGTATTGCTACGGCCATCCTTAGTCTATCTAGATCACAAAATTCGTAATATCGTTGTTTTTTTAAACAGCAGAATTTTCAAAAAAACTCAAAATAAATCAATAGATTAAAGAAAAGCCCATAATTAAATCGATCTTTTTTGCTGATAAAAACAACAAAAATAACTTGATCAAACCAATCTCTTAAAATACTGTACACACATACAGCATGTGTAAAAGGACAGTGTTATGTTTCAAGCAAATTTCAGATCACACACTCTAGTTAGACATCATCGGTATACTTCTTCACGTCCGCAAAAGGGTACTGTAGAGAACATGATGTCAAAATTGGCTGGACTGTCTCAACAGCAACAACAGTGGATATTATTTACCGCTGAATGCCCTCGTCCTCAATACCAACAATTTGCTTCCTTCAACATACATTGCGATAGAGTAATTCATATGAAACCTTCTCAATCTCTATCTGAGTTAGAGATTGTGATTAAAGCAATTCAATCAGGTAATGCTAGCGCCGTTATCGCCTCAAACGGCATCGAAACGGTTAACCAAGCATTATTGAAACAGTTGGCGGCAGAACATCAATGTGAAGTGTTTTTCGTTGAAGGCAGACATCCACAATTCCATTAATTAAGATCAACGTTTATACACTGTCTTTTGCCTTCCCTCTGGGAAGGTTTTTTTCATTATTTTTCTCCTTTATTTCTTTCTATAAACTCAAAATCCAATAAAGTAGCCAGATAAAAAGCAAACGATTGCTATTTATCTGGCAGCGAACCGTAGTTCTGGTATGATGCGCACAGTTAATCGATATCCATACCTGCTTTATGCTAGAGATATCTTCTCTGTATGACGTTTGAAAAAGATAGGAATGTCTAAATGAGCCTCGCTGATCAAGTTCTTGCCGTCAATGACGACCTCCCAATTCGCACTCACCAACCTGTTCACAGTGGCAAAGTCCGCTCCGTTTATTGGCTAACGGCAGAAGACAGCCGCCGTTTAATTCAAGAAAAAGGATACAACGTCGCACCAGATGCCCCTTTAGCAATTATGGTCATTAGCGACAGAATATCGGCCTTTGATTGTATTTGGCACGCTGAAGGTGACATCAAAGGTGTTCCCGGTAAAGGTGCAGCATTGAATGCAATATCAAACCATTGGTTTAAATTATTTAAAGATAATGGCTTAGCTGATAGCCATATCCTAGATATCCCTCACCCTTTCGTGTGGATTGTTCAAAAAGCCAAACCAGTAAAAATTGAGGCTATTTGCCGCCAATACATTACTGGTTCAATGTGGCGTGCGTATGAGAAAGGCGAGCGTGAATTCTGTGGTATTCAGCTTCCGGAAGGGCTACAAAAAGATAAAGCCCTACCTGAAATGCTAATTACACCATCAACAAAAGGTATTTTAAAAGGCGTACCGGGCGTACCTGAAGCTGACGATGTAAACATAACCCGCCGCAATATTGAAGAAAATTTTTCTTCCTTCAACTTCAACAGCGCTGACGATATTGCACTTTATGAGAAACTACTGAAGGAAGGTTTTGGTGTTATAAGTCAAGCACTTGCAAAGGTGGATCAAATATTCGTTGATACTAAATTTGAGTTTGGTTATGTAGCTGATACCAACGGCATTGAAAAGCTGATTTATATGGATGAAGTCGGTACGCCGGATTCATCTCGTATTTGGGATAATAATGCTTACCAGCATGGGGAAATCGTTGAAAATTCCAAAGAAGGTTTCCGTCAATTCTTACTTAACTATTTTCCTGATCCCGATATCTTACTTAATAAAGAAAGAATGACTGAGCGTGAGGCACTCGCTCGTGATAATGCTTTACCTTTGAAAGCACTGATGGACATTTCAAAAACTTACTTAGGAATTGCGGAAAAGATCATTGGTCGCCCTGTCGAACTTAGCAAAAATCCGAAACAAGAGATCATTGATATTTTAAATACGCAATATGGCTTAATTGACTAGGTCTATAGGCTGGTATTTAAGACAACGGGGCTATACGCCCCGTTATTATATGAAGACATATACTATCTATAGCGTAATGACAAACTCATCTTGTTTGATCGTTCGAATGAGCGTTTTGCTTTTACTCTCAATCGCCTGAATCTGCTCCGAGTCCAATGGATATGGCATCACTAAAGTTAGCTCATCGATCCCTTCTAGCTTCGCAAGTTTCACTAATGAAATGAGATTAGATTCATCACTACGGCGTGGTGACAACGATTTTAGCGCCATTTCCCACAAGCGATCTTCTGGAGTCGATAATTCTTTAATGCTGTCTTTCCACATCATCCCAAAGATCGGCGCAAATGACGTCATCGCTTCAATAAAAGTCCATTTTTTATTACACGAAGCACCAAGAAATGTCGTGTAATCGAACACGGCACGATTTATTTCTTGTGTATTCATTTTGTCCTCCGACAAATTAGTAGCATACTGCACTCAGTATCATATAAGCTTATCTATATAGCAATAGGATATAAAAAAATCGTCTTTTATGCCCAATCTTCTCGCGAAATAGCTATATAAAAATCAGTTATGTAACAAAACACAAACAGACTTTACGACATATGTGCCTGATTGATTAATATTTCAAACAGTGAAGGAAAATATCACCTTATATCGACAATACGACTCGCTTTTTTATATTGAATTCTAAAGCCTTGCCATCTTGGTAACTCCCAACGTTTAGGATCACCTTTTCGTAAACCACTTTTGTACACAAGATAAATGAGCTTCTTAGCAACATGGTATTCAACGCTTAAGTTAAGATCACCTAGATAAAGCTCAAAGGGGTAAGTATTAGCAAAATCCTCATACTGCCAATATGGAATACCATCAAACTCAAAATCGTCGACATCAAATATAGATAGATCTTCTAAGCTGCTAACTTCTAATGTTTTAAGCTGATCTTTAAACCAACGATCAAAAGTCATGTGGTGGTGGGAAGTCTTTGTTTCATCCAAACCAAGCTCAACATATAAGCGCCAATGCGCAATCTCTGTCATCCGAGTCTGAGCTAAACCCGGTAGAATATCGCCATTTTTAACCGCTTCAACTAAGGGGATAATGGCAAACTCACCACACGCTTCAACCTGTCGACTTACAATTTTGCGTCCCGCGTAGATCAGATTCAAACGAGTATTGAGTTTGCCATTATCATAAATTACATCATCTTGCTGCCACTCTCCCAAATTAAGTTCATCAATTATCGCCAGATCAATTGGCATCATTACTGTCGCTAAGGTCAGCGTTTGCTTAACGCCTCGCCCGGCCAAACTGTGTTGGTCTAATACCAATGCTGCTTGACACTCTTGGCTAAAACGGCTGTTTCTTGCTGGCATAACTTCCATTTGGCCATTACCAAGCGCATCTCGACGTTTTTCTCGACGAACAAAAACGAGTTCAGGGTGTAAACGAGCGATTTCTTTTGCCAAACTAGATCTTTGATAACGGGAGGCAACGTCTAGGTGGGGCAACACGAAGATTGCTCTCATTTGTGCTGATAATCTCTTTGCTTCCTTGAGAACCTGTTGATCAACCGTTACCCCGCAAAAGGTTTCTCCACGGACTATTCGGATCAATAATTGCCCATCGCACTGACGAGGTTCTTGCTGTACTAAGGAATCTAATGCCTCCTCATTACTGGATAACGAATAGAGTGAAGCAGAGACCGAAAGGGCAGCGGTTAAATCAACCATCGCTTCTTTCAATGCTTTTGAAGGCATTCGCGTGACTAAATCGGCATATAAGCTGTCAATGGGAAGTGGCGCGAGTTGTAAGCCATGCTCTGTAACTTGGCCATCTTCATCAATGGCGTCCATCTGGCGCAATATAGTCAGTGCACTCTTTAGTGCTTTTTCTGGCAGCGGCTCTAGAAACGTTAATCTCGGCAGTGGATAACCACAACTCGCGCTCGCAAGCATAGCTTCAACTAATTCCTCGCGTTGTAGCTCTGGTGGCGTGACATTAGCAAGCGCGGCATGTTGACCATATAGCCGCACCGCAGTTCCATCCATCACACGCCCTGCCCGTCCCGAACGCTGATTGGCACTCGCTTTAGAAATATGCTTTAAACTTAAAGTGGTACGACCGTTGCGTTGCTCAGTTCTGCGCTCTAAGCCACTATCAATAACAACTGTCACATTAGGAATAGTGAGTGAGGTTTCCGCTACATTGGTGGCAAGAATGACTTTTTGTTGCGGTTGGATCGTTAACGCAAGCTCACGTTCATGCTCTGACACCGCCGCATGAAGTGGCAGCACCAGTAAATCTTCGAGGTTAAATAATGCCTGTTGGCATTGCTGAATTTCTTTACGACCAGGGAGAAAAACTAGGATATCACCTTGAGTTACTCCATAAGCACTAACGACCTCCGCCTTCACTCGCTGCTCTAAATGTCTTGCATCTGGAAGCTGGCGGCTGTCATTGGCACGGTAGTTAACAGCCACATTAAACTTTCGACCTTGCGCCACTAACCGCTTACCATGAATATAACGTGCCAACTTATCTCCCTCAATCGTTGCTGAAGTTAAAACAATACGATGTGTTTGCTGCTGATTAAGCAATGCAACTAATAGATCGGTATCCCAGCGGCGTTCATGAAATTCATCAACCATGACCACCTTGAAATCATGCAATTTATTTTCAGCAAACCAACGTAAAGCCACACCAGGTGTTACGAATACAACTTGTGTATTGGCATCGAAATACTGCTCTAACTTGATAGCATAACCTATCGTTTTACCTACAGGTTCATTATGTTCATTGGCCAGAAAACTTGCCAATGAGGTACAAGCGATACGCCTTGGTTCAATCACTAGTACCCTGCCCACATGTAATGACCACAAAGGCAAACGGGTCGACTTCCCTGATCCCGTTTCTGCTTCAACGACTAAATGCTGAATGAGTAGCTCAGATTTGAATGACTTTTCTAGTGTATCAATAGGTAAAAATTGCATGTAAATAAGAGTCTGAAGACATTTGTAGAGGATTATATACTCAAACAACTTAAATTAGGTGCAAGATAACGTTTTATCCCTTTTAGTTCAGTATTCTGCGTTATGTATCATGGCTCATCTATTTACAATATCATGAGTAAACCGTTATCATTTTCGAGTCTCCTCTCCACCCTATAATAGGCTTACAATGAATAACGACAAACGCCCTCTTTATATTCCCTATGCTGGCCCTGCTCTACTCAGTACCCCGCTGCTCAATAAAGGCAGTGCATTTAGTGCTTCAGAACGCAGATCGTTCAATTTAGAAGGGCTGCTTCCTGAAACAACGGAAACCATTCAAGAACAGGTGGTACGTGCCTATCAGCAGTACTGCAGCTTCGAAAGTGATATGGACAAGCATATCTACCTACGCAATATCCAAGATACCAATGAGACGCTTTTCTACCGTTTGGTACAAAATCACATTACTGAGATGATGCCTATCATCTATACACCGACGGTTGGTGCCGCATGTGAAAATTTCTCGAATATTTATCGCCGTGGACGCGGTTTGTTCATCTCATTCCCAAATCGAGATCGTATCGATGACTTATTAAATAACGCCGCTAACCATAACGTGAAAGTCATCGTAGTGACCGATGGTGAACGCATTCTAGGTTTAGGTGACCAAGGCATTGGCGGCATGGGAATTCCGATCGGCAAACTGGCACTTTATACCGCATGTGGTGGTATTAGCCCAGCTTACACACTGCCGATTGTTCTTGATGCCGGCACCAACAACCCGCAACGACTTGCAGATCCTATGTACATGGGGTGGCGTCATCCGCGAATTACTGGCGCAGAATATGACGCTTTTGTGGAAGAATTTATTCAAGCGGTACAACGTCGTTGGCCTGATGCTTTGATCCAATTCGAAGATTTTGCACAGAAAAATGCCATGCCACTGCTTGAACGTTATAAAAACCGCATTTGTTGTTTCAATGATGATATCCAAGGCACCGCTGCAGTTACCGTCGGTTCGTTATTGGCAGCTTGTAAAGCGGCAGGCAGCCAGCTATCAGAACAACGTATCGCCTTCTTAGGCGCAGGTTCCGCTGGTTGTGGTATTGCTGAAGCGATCATCGCACAAATGGTTTCTGAAGGCATTTCAGATGCACAAGCACGCTCTCAAGTTTATATGGTGGATCGTTGGGGTCTATTACAGGAAGGGATGCCTAACTTACTCGACTTCCAACAACGTCTAGTGCAAAAAAATACCGATACACAAGATTGGGTGACTGAAGGCAGCGGCTTCTCACTTCACGATGTAATGCGTAATGGTAAACCAACCGTTTTGGTTGGTGTCTCTGGTGCCCCTGGTTTGTTCAGTGAAGAAGTGATCACTGAAATGCACAAGCATTGCCCACGTCCGATTATTTTCCCATTGTCCAACCCAACCAGTCGCGTAGAAGCGACACCGAACGACATTATTCGTTGGACAAATGGCGAAGCCTTAGTTGCCACTGGCAGTCCGTTTGATCCTGTTCAACACAATGGTAAAACCTACCCGATTGCGCAGTGCAATAATAGCTACATCTTCCCAGGCATCGGCTTAGGCGTGCTAGCGGTTAACGCTAGCCGCGTCACCGATGAAATGCTGATGGAATCAAGTCGTGCACTTGCCTTGTGCTCACCACTGGCACTAAACGGACACGGCGCATTGCTTCCACCACTAGAAGCGATCCACTCGGTTTCTAAAAAAATCGCTTTCGCTGTCGCTAAAATGGCAATTGAGCAGGGTGTTGCTCTTGAAATCTCTGACGATGTATTAGAAAGTGCCATCGAGCAGCATTTCTGGCAACCGACCTATCGCCGTTATAAACGCACAGCGTTCTAACTGATAAGCAATCCGTTGTATTATCCAGTTGCAGGTTAGCGACAAGTAAACTACTGCCCCAATCACTAAATCAACGCTGTGATTGGGGTTAGCAAGCGCAACATGCCTCGCTACAACTTCAATGAGTAAGGGAAACGCACTGCCGAGCAAAACGCTAGCGGCTTTATTTGTGAATCAATATGATGAATTTTTTGGCCCCTGCAGGGCACTATATTGCTCCCTATCTGGGTGAGATTTCTACAGCCTTCATCGCCTGTTTATTGGTGATGCTAGGCTCGGATATCAACACTTTTATACGTCGATTAATGCGCAATCAGCACTTTGTTGTACGTACATTGGCATTTATATTGATTAACGCCTTTGGTTACGGTTTGATCATTATCAAAGCAAGCCCTTACCTTGCTCAGACACTTTCAAAGTTAGAACAAGGCATTATGTTTAGCATTGTTATGTTATCTTTTACTGTTATCGGAATATGGGCGCAAAGGAACCGTCAAATTTAGTGTTAAACTCTTCCCTCTCACATAAACTCCAGAATTTTTGGAAAAAATATCTTTCCAAACTACTTCGTTATGCATCTATTTTATTAATTTTGCTATGTGTAGGCGTTGTTGGTATCGATCGCTGGGTAAGCTGGCAAGCGTCTGAGCAAATTTTGACTGACCAGTCGCAAGTTGGTGAATTCCAAGTCGCGGTTGTACTTGGAACCAGCAAATATTTGGGGAAAATACTCAATGAATATTATACCCACCGCGTAGAGGCGGCTATTTCTCTCTATGATCAAGGAAAAGTTAAAAACTTCTTACTGAGTGGCGACAATGCCCACCGTTCATACAATGAACCTTGGACAATGAAACGTGACTTATTACGAGCGGGAGTTCCAACTGAAAATATCTACTTGGACTATGCTGGTTTTCGAACCTTAGATTCCATCATACGAGCGAAGCGTATTTTTGAAACCGATAACTTCTTAATCATTTCTCAGCAATTTCATTGTGAGCGCGCGCTATTCATTGCAAACCACCATAACATTAACGCCCAATGTTTAGCCGTGTCTGGCCCGACCAATAGCTCTGGTTTTAAAGTGAGATTACGCGAGGTTTTTGCTCGAACAAAAGCTTTCTTAGATCTCTATATCATCCATACACAGCCAAGGTTTCTGGGGCCTAAAGAACCAATTATGATTGATGATTCTCACGCTGACGGAGCACAACTCATCGATAACAACTAACTCGCTTCTCGTTGTACAAGCCCGTAGTTGATCTCAACACGATTACGCCCTTTGTTTTTGGCTTGATACAAAGCATCATCAGCTCTGGCAATCATTTCAGTAGTACGCTCGTCCCCCATCATAGCAACACCAATACTACACGTTAACTTATCACCATGAACCCAAAGGTGTGCTTCAACTCTGCGCCTTAATTTTTCAGCTCTAGTACAAGCTTCTTGGAGCGAAGTGTCAACGCAAAATACAATAAACTCTTCCCCACCCCACCGAACTAAGCGATCTTTTTCCACAAGAGTGCTCATTGTTACCATGGCAAACTCTCGCAAAATATCGTCTCCGGTCGTGTGGCCATAGCTATCATTGACTCGTTTAAAATGGTCAATATCGATATACAACATACAAAATTGAGTATCAGACCAACGCACCTTGCGTGCGTACTTATTTAACCATTCTCGAATTCCATTGCGGTTTAACGCACCGGTCAAAGAGTCGCGATGAGCCATTTCGGCAAACTTAATGTTTTGAGAACGAAGTGTGCGGTTAATAATTTTTAAATGCTCTTGGCGCTGTAGTGCAAGTTGGGCCTCATGCCGACTTTTGCGCATCTCATTGAATGAAATAGATAAGCCAACCAACATCCAAAAGCTCAATAAAAATAGGAATAGATGCTCACCGTTAACACAAGCGCCGATAAACTCCACACTATTGACGTGCATCTCATAATGACCGAGTTCACTTCCAGATCCTGTAGCAAACTCAATTTTATTCACATTACTAAATTCGGGCGCAGAATGTTCAATACCAATGCGGTTATCCACCAGCCACCACGTCATGACTTGAAGGTTTGCCATCGGAATTTCAATCTCACCTTTACCCCCAAGTGGGAACTCTAACCCATTGTATTTATGTGTATATTCATTCTCAATAGTTGAATATTCATGATTAAAATTTCGCAGATAAAAACGTATCGCAGGAGGAGAGGCAGATTGACTATACGTAAAATCAATACTTAACCTAACGGTGTGATAATCAGACAAATCCAAACCAACTCGAGGATCATCATTAGCGTGAATAGAAATCCCACAATAAGGCCATTGGTAGTTACTTGATAACAAATCACAACTAAGATGTGCTTGCCCATTTTGAATACTTAGCTCAGATGTCGATAGCCCCCCATCAAACTGATCATTTGTTGGATGAAAAGAGTATTGAGAGGGTGTGATTTTTAGTACCTTTTGATCACCAATAGCAAGATATGTCACTACTGTAATGACCGTTAAGAGCATCAATCCGACCAGAAACCTGGGGAAAGCCGTCATGTAATTACCCCCTAACAATGTTTAACCTTCATTACTTGAAGGTTAAACATTGTCTTTACTTTTTTCGCCCAATGAAAAAACAGTAATAATGTCTTGTTTTTAATACACTGGTGCCAAAAATTCTATGTTTAATTAACTTTTATCATTCCATTTTACGACCAACTTCAATAAACACTTATTTAGTTAACGCTTAAGTAAACTCAATCATGGTGTAAAACAGCCCCGCCAAAGCCAACTATTTTTCTGTTAGAATGACTCAAACTAACAATAATGAGTATATGTCATGTCTCTCTTAGCGACAGGTACACTGAAGAAATTACATTCTAGCCTCAATGATCACGTCTCTTACCAACTACCGGTAGGGGATGAATTGATTGGCCTCAATCAATTCATCGGCCAGTCATTAACACTCACTCACACGGGTAATATTTATTGTTGTTCATGCGGCAAAAAAACCAAGAAAAGTTATTCTCAAGGGCATTGTTTTGTATGCATGAGAAAACTCGCTAGTTGCGATATGTGCATCATGAAACCTGAAACCTGTCACTATAATCAAGGAACTTGCCGTGAACCTGAATGGGCAGACAAAAACTGCATGGTTGACCACTATGTTTACCTATCTAATACCTCCAGTTTGAAAGTAGGGATCACCCGCCACACGCAAATTCCAACACGTTGGATTGATCAAGGTGCAACGCAAGGGTTACCAATATTCAAAGTGAAAACACGTTATCTTTCAGGTTTGGTTGAGGTAGAGCTTGCAAAACATATTGCTGATAAAACAAATTGGCGTGAATTACTGAAAGGTGATGGTGAGCCCATGACTCTTGAAACTAAATTTGCCCAGTTACTTCCTCTGATTGAGGACAAAATTGCGCAACTAAAAGTGCAATTTAGTGAAGATGCGATCCAAACTTTAAATGAGAATATAACTGCTATCAAATACCCGGTAGGACAACATCCGAAAAAAATAGTCTCACATAATTTTGATAAAAAACCTGTCGTATCCGGCGTTTTACAAGGCATCAAAGGTCAATATTTGCTGTTTGACACCGGCGTAATCAACATTCGTAAATTCACCTCATATGAAGTTGAGGTTTCCAACTAACATTGCTTCTATTTAAAGAAAACCTCATTCGCTGAATGAGGTTTTTGACTCTCTTTAATCAAACGTTGATAACACAGCAAATAGTCGGTCTATTTCATCTCGTGTGTTGTAATGCATAAAACCAATACGCACAACACCACCGCTTTCTTCCAGACCAAGCTGACGTACTAAACCTAGCGCATAAAAGTGCCCATTCCATACACAAATATTATGCTCACCCAAGGTTTTCGCTATGATCTCAGGATGATGATGTGCTAAGCGAATAGCAAAAGTTGGTGTGCGTAATTGGCTGTCAGCTTTATCAAAACCGTATAACGTAACTGACGTTAATGCCCGCAGTTTATATAGAAAATACTCGCTTAATTGACGCTCATGCTGATTATATTGCGCAAAACTCTCTACTAAACGCTGTCTGAGAGTACGGCTTGGATCGCCCCATTGAGCCAAATATTCCACCGCAGCAATAACGCCAGCTAACCCTTCAAAACTCTGCGTCCCGGTTTCAAAACGGCCAGGACCAATATTAGTGGCAGGCTCTACTTTGTAAGGTCTCAGCGCGTGTAACCAATGTGAGGCAATGTAGGCGATCCCTACATGTGGTCCAAAAAACTTATACGCTGAACATGCAAGAAAATCGCAGCCTAAAGCCTGAACATCAATCAAATGGTGAGGAGCGTAATGAACAGCGTCAACATAAACCATCGCTCCCACTTGATGCGCAGCGTCAATAACGCGCTTTACATCGACTATCGAGCCTGTCGTGTTTGATGCATAAGTGATCGCAACTAATTTAGTTTTACTATTTAGCAGCGAAAGTAGATGTTCGATATCCAGCGAGCAATCACCTTCATCAACTTTGGCCTGATGAACGATAACTTGTTTATCTTGCGCTGCTTGTTGCCAACTAGAGACATTCGAATAATGGTCTAGAGCGGTCACAATCACTTCATCATTGGGTTGCCAATCACGGCTAATGGCGCGGCTAAGCTGAAATGTCAGAGAGGTCATATTCGCACCAAAGACAATATTCCCCGATGATTCAGCATTAAGCAAAGCTTGTGCAGATTCACGTGCTTGCTGCATTAAATCTGTTGTGTTTCTACTAGAAAAAAAATGCCCACCTAAATTGGAATTAAAGTACCCTAAATATTGAGTCATTGATCTTAATACAGTGCGAGGAACTTGAGATCCACCGGGTCCATCTAAAAAACAGACTGGCTTGCCGTTATACTCTTGAGACAATGCATCAAACTGTGACCGAACTTTTTCAGGAGTGAAGGTCATTTTTACCACCCTTTGCCGTTAATACAAACACATCCATATGACCTTCCTCACCATGTTCAATAGAACGAATTGGGCTGGCGTTGTGCCACAATTTACTGTCAGCAAGCATCGCAACTTCACCATTATCTAAAATCTTACGAAAGAAAGGAGCCTCATGACTGTCGTTATACAACATGATTTCACCGCCCACGATGTTATGACGATTTATGCCAACCAAAGCGATATGATCAAAACCATCTTGATGAACCCCTTCTGGAGCAACTTGTGTTTCATCATAAACCGCTGAAATGCGAATTTGGTGAATTTCAATTTCTTGCCCATTGGGCAATCCATTAGATTGAACGAACAGAGTACACACTTCATTCATTGCTGGGCTTTGTAGTGTTGAAGGCAAAATGGGATCAAAATGGCGAATCACGTTGCCTTGAAAATGATTGATTTGATCCGTTTGCATAAAATCGTGCTTATCCAGTGCTTCAACTGTTCCATCAATCAATCGAATCACCGAATAACGACGTAAACGGTATTGTCCGTCCGCATGTTCTGTATGAGGCAGTTGAGCAAACGATGGCGCTAATTGTTGAATCGCCTCTTGGCTCAATCGAGTAATATGCAGGGTGTTTTCGTGTGCGTTTAACATCATCGACTCCTTAATGAAAGCACATACCTTCAAAGTTTATTTAACAATAAATTCACATAAAGGATACGTTGAAATATTACAAATTCAAGATATAGCGAACATTAACTCCGATAAATTAGTCAAATAAAAAATATAAAACCAAAAAACCACTATATATTGGCCACAAAAACCAAAAAGACTGCATTCACTATTGATTATTTAGACAAGGTCACTAGATTAAGATTTTAATAGATAAAAATCAGTCAGTTAATGACCATTTTAAATATGGAAAGTCTAAAACTAAAATGAAGAAGGCATGGTGCAGAGCATTGACACGGAAACAGTATAATGAACAGAAACGCTCCCTAGCAACTTGACGTTACCAGGGTACGGACTGAGCATTCATTGCCCATCAACACAATATATCTATGTCGATGGAGATTCACTCATTCACATAAATTAAAACCCTAAAGATTGGTAAGCTTGATGGATTCCTTCGAGCAACATTTGAGTACCAATAACAGCCAGTATCAAACCCATCATTCGTGTTACTACATTAAGTGCACTTGGTCCAATCGCTTTAACAAAGCGTTCACCAAACAAGAAAAGTATGCAGGTCAATACACACAATAATCCGAAAGCGATAATAGTGACAACGGTTTCAGCAACGCCGCCTTCAGTTGCGAAGTTCATCGCTGTCGCAATAGTGCCAGGGCCTGCCAAAATAGGCATAGCCAAGGGTGAAACTGCGATCCCTAGTGCGACATCTTTATCTTTCCGTACCGCCTCGGCTTTTTTTTCATCATGATTTGGTGAAGATTCACCTTGTAGCATACGATAGCCGATCAAAAACACGATCACTCCGCCAGTAATGCGCAACGCATACAAAGTGATACCAAACATATCAAAAATGATTTTTCCTGATATTGCAAAAATCGACACAATAATGAATGCAATAAACACCGATCTAAATGCTATCGATTTAATGGTATCTCTATCGTCGCCACTGGTTAGCCCAAGAAATATAGGTGTATTTGCTATCGGATTCATGATGGCAAAAAAGCCCATGAACACTGTAATAATGTGGATAATTAACTCTTTCATTGGCAACCTTTTAAATAAGCGTTAATTTGATGTGCCAAATTAGAAAGCCGAACATTTCAAAACAAATTCTAATTTTTAGTATCAAATACAAAGAAGAAAAGACAAGTATAAGTGCCACTATGTATATGTCTACCGAATATCCTTAGTCTAGGTTCGGGGATCACTGAGTAAGTTAGTTGCCCAAAGATTGGCTTATACAATATCTTGAGCTTTTGGGTAAATCATTGCATCAGTAAGGTCATTAGACATACCAAATGTCTCTAGGCATATAACTATTTATTTCTAAAAACCCTCTTGTTAATTCTTTTATTACCCATACATATTCCCTACAATCGAATCAAATTTTTCGATACTGGAGCGCACATGAGCGACGTAAAACATTGCAAACTTCTTATTCTTGGTTCTGGTCCTGCAGGCTATACCGCTGCCGTTTATGCGGCTCGCGCTAACCTTAATCCAGTTCTCGTTACCGGTATGCAGCAAGGTGGTCAATTAACGACCACTACAGAAGTTGAAAATTGGCCAGGAGACGCCGAAGGCCTCACAGGCCCTGCTTTAATGGAGCGAATGAAAGAGCATGCCGAGCGCTTCGAAACTGAAATCATATTTGACCACATCAATGAAGTGAACTTATCACAACGCCCATTTCAGCTAAAAGGTGATAGCGCACAATACAGTTGTGATGCTCTTATTATTTCAACCGGTGCATCGGCGCGTTACCTAGGTTTAGACTCTGAGGAAGCCTTTAAAGGACGTGGCGTTTCAGCGTGTGCAACCTGTGATGGTTTCTTTTACCGTAATCAAAAGGTAGCGGTTATCGGCGGTGGTAATACTGCCGTAGAAGAAGCACTGTATCTGTCAAATATTGCAGCTGAAGTACATCTTATCCATCGTCGTGATTCATTCCGCGCAGAAAAGATCCTAATCAACCGCCTGATGGATAAGGTTGAAAACGGCAATATCATCCTTCATACCGACCGAACACTAGATGAAGTATTAGGCGATGATATGGGTGTAACTGGTGTTCGTTTAAAGCATACACTATCTGATGAAACGGAACAGCTTGATGTAATGGGGGCATTTATTGCTATTGGCCACCAGCCAAATACTGAAATATTCAAAGGCCAACTTGAAATGAAAGATGGCTATATCGTTGTAAAATCAGGTCTTAACGGCAACGCCACACAAACCAGCATCGAAGGTGTTTTCGCCGCTGGTGATGTAATGGATAATAATTATCGTCAAGCAATTACCTCTGCAGGTACTGGCTGTATGGCCGCTCTTGATGCAGAACGCTATTTAGATGGCCTAAACAATAAGTAAACAAAAGGTTATTTTCCAGTTTTATAACAAAACCCTACAGCCCAGTGGTATATCCACTGGGCTTTATTTTGTATACTAGCGCCCTTCCGTTTACATAATAATTATCATTAAGCCTTCGAAATGGATAAGAAAAAACAACGTAGCTTGAATAATTGGCTCAAACAGCAGAGCAAACTAGCGAAACGCTGGTTGATGATCGCTGTCAGCCTTGGCGTACTATCAAGTGTGTTTTTGCTGGCTCAGGCCGCACTCCTCGCCTCCATTCTGCATCAACTGATTATTGAACATGTCGATAAAGCAGAGCTCATTCCCTATTTTGTTGGCTTAGCCGCCACCATCGCGATCCGAGCCGCTTGTGCTTGGGGACGTGAAATTGCCGGTTTTCGCTGCGGAGAACAGATCCGCATTTATATCCGTCAACTCATTTTAGATAAACTACGTGAACTTGGCCCTGCCTATATAAAAGGAAAGCCTGCTGGCTCATGGGCAACGTTATTGCTCGAACAAGTAGAGGATATGCAAGATTTCTTTGCTCGATATCTTCCGCAAATGTCACTGTCAGTACTGATTCCGTTCATTATCCTTATTGTGGTATTTCCCGTTAACTGGGCTGCCGGTTTAATTTTCCTCATCACCGCACCATTAGTGCCGATGTTTATGGCGTTGGTTGGCATGAAAGCGGCGGACGCCAACCGCAAAAACTTTAAAGCACTACAACGTTTGTCTGGGCATTTTTATGACCGCTTACAGTCAATGACAACGATTCGTTTATTTGATCGCACGCAAGCAGAAACCGAGCAGCTCAGAGGTGCATCCGAAGTATTTCGTACTCGCACCATGGATGTCTTGAAGATTGCTTTTCTATCCTCAGCGGTATTGGAGTTTTTTACCTCAATTTCCATCGCTATTACTGCGGTCTATTTTGGCTTCAGCTTTATTGGTGAATTGAATTTCGGCTACTACGGAACCAGTATTACGCTCTTTTCGGGGCTATTTATCTTGATACTCGCGCCAGAATTTTACCAACCACTGCGCGACTTAGGTACCTTCTATCATGCCAAACAACAAGCCGTTGGCGCTGCGGAAAGTATTGTCGAGTTTTTAGAAACCGACGTGAGTAAAGTAAAATCAGGCGATCACATTTTAGACGATGTAAAACATATAGAAATCACAGCTCGAGAGCTCGAAGTGTTCAGCCCCGAAGGCAAGAGACTGGTTGGCCCGCTTTCATTTACCCTTGATGACCAAACAACCACGGCGCTAGTTGGCCCAAGCGGTGCAGGAAAAACCAGCTTAATTAATGCAATTCTTGGCTTTATGCCCTATCAAGGAAGTTTAACTATCAATGGCATTGAACTGAGTCAAATTAATCACAGCAGTTGGCGTAAACAGATCAGTTGGGTCGGACAAAATCCGCTTCTATTACATGGGACCATTTACGAAAATATTACACTCGGCCAAAACGACTTAAGTGATGATACGGTTCGATCGGCCTTAGAGAATGCTTTCGCCGCTGAATTTGTAGATAAACACGGTCTTGAATACGCTATTACCGATCGCTCTGGCGGCTTGTCTGTCGGGCAAGCTCAACGTATAGCACTCACACGCGCTATGCTGCAAAACGGTAACTTTTGGTTGCTTGATGAACCGACAGCCAGTTTAGATGCGCGCAGTGAACAGTTAGTGATGAAAGGTTTAAATAGCCAAATTATCGATAAAACCGCATTGATGGTGACACATCAACTTGCACCGCTGAAGTCGGTACAACAAATCTTGGTGATGGATGATGGAAAGATTGTTCAAAGCGGTGATTACACCTCGCTCAGTCAACAAGCCGGGTTATTTGCCGATATGCTGTCAGCTAACCAAGCCTTAGATGAAAACAATAAGGGGAACCTTGATGCGTGATCTTATCCCTTATCTAAAACTGTATAAAAAACACTGGTTCGGCTTATCGCTGGGAATGCTTCTTGCCTTCTTAACCTTGTTTGCTTCTATTGGTCTATTAACTCTTTCGGGTTGGTTCTTATCCGCAGCAGCAATTGCAGGCTTAACCATTGCCCGAGAAACCTTTAATTACATGCTACCCGGCACGTTTGTGCGAGGGTTCGCGATGGGCCGAACCGCAGGGCGTTGGGGAGAGCGAGTCGTAAGTCATAATGCAACTTTCAAACTACTAACCGATCTACGTATTTTCTTTTTCCAAAAGCTTGCTCCACTTATCCCTGGGAAAGTATCTAATTTAAGAGATGCCGACCTACTCAACCGCTTAGTGGCAGATATTGATGCCATGGATCATGTCTATTTGCGCTTGATCAGCCCCGTCACCGTCGGCATTTTTGGTATTACAACCCTCACCGCTTTCCTATGTTGGTTTGACCTACAGCTAGGTTTAATACTCGGAGCAATTTTACTGACGCTGTTATTAGTTTGGCCTGTATTATTCTACAAATTGGGTAAACGCAATGGTGCAGAGCTAACGCAGCATAAAGCAGAACTACGCATTACGACATTGGATTGGCTGCAAGGTTATAGTGAGCTGACCTTATTTGGTGCAGAAAACCGTTACCGTGAAGCGATTCTTTCAGCACAAAATAAATTACTCGCCAACCAGTTTGCCAACGCCCATTTCTCGGGGCTTGCACAAGCTTTATTGATGCTGGCCAATGGCTGGACGTTAGTATTGATCATTTGGCTCGCCGCAGATGGCGTCGCAGGAAACCAACCCGATCCAATGATCGCCTTAGTCGCTTTTGCAACCATGGCAAGCTTTGAGCTGCTAATGCCAATAGCCGGTGCTTTCCAGCATTTAGGTCAGACTTTAACTTCAGCACGTCGTCTAAATGATGTCACTTTGGCAGATCCAGAAGTTCAATTTCCAACTACAACTACTTCTCATAGCGGCCAATTTGATATTGAGTTTTCAAATCTAAACTTTCACTACCCTGATGGTGACCAAAGAGTATTAAACAATGTGAATTTGCATATTCCCGCAGGTCATCGTGTTGCAATTGTTGGCCAGACTGGTTCTGGAAAATCAACATTAATGCAGTTGCTTTCTCGCTACTGGGATCCTCAACAAGGTGAGATTGCGATTGCCGGTACGCCACTTAAAAATTGGAATGAAAGTGATCTGAGAAAAACCATCAGTGTCGTTAGTCAACGGGTTGACGTGCTTAATGGTACCTTGCGTGACAATTTAGCGATGGCCAATCCAACAGCCAAGGATGAGCAACTAGCACATGCGTTAACACAAGTCGGATTAACCAAACTACTTGAAGACCAGGGTTTAGATGCTTGGCTTGGTGAAGGTGGTCGTCAACTTTCTGGTGGTGAGAAGCGCCGTATCGGTATTGCTCGTGCATTTTTGCATAATGGTTCGATTCTGTTATTGGATGAGCCGACAGAAGGTTTAGACAAACAAACGGAGCAGCAAATCACCGCGTTGTTTAAAAAACACTTTGCCAACAAGACCGTCATTTTCATTACCCATCGCTTAGTCGAGTTAGAATCAATGGATGCCATCTGTTTGATTGAACAAGGGGAGATAGTTGAATACGGCAGTCACCAAGCTTTATTAGCTCAGCAAGGTCGTTACTACCAACTCAATCAAAGTTTGTAAGGGTGAAGGCTTGGTGATCCTACGATCACCAAGTTCTGAAATAAGAAGACTTACGCTTTCATCAACAATCCCAAAGCTACCAATAAAAATCCCGAGCTTTGCTCGGGATTTTTAAAACTTCATTATCTCAATGTAAACATTAAGACTGGCGACGAGGTGCTTTCGCCTTACCTGCTGGGCTGCGACCATTGGGTTTGCGTCCACCTTGCTCTGCACCGCTATTACGCGTGCTTGATGCAGGTTTACGACGACCTGTTGTAGTCCCATTGGTTGTACGAGTACTTTTCGGCTTACCTGTTGTCGTTGTCACGCGTTCTTCATGACGTTTAACAGCACGACGAATCTTCTGGCTACGTGAGCGTTCACGTTTACGCGACGTGTTGTCTTTACTTAGATCAAGCATCGTTTCTTTTTCAGGACGCAGTTCGACCAGTTCACGTAAGTAGTTGACATCTTTAAGATCAAGCTCTTTCCAACCACCACGAGGTAATTTCTTATCAAGGTAGATATCACCATAACGAACACGTTTCAAACGGCTGACGGTTGTTTCTTGAGATTCCCATAAACGACGAACTTCACGGTTACGCCCTTCGTTGATAACCACATAAAAAGTATGGTTCATACCTTCACCACCAGCATAAACAATATCTTCAAAGCGAGCCATACCATCTTCAAGTTGTACGCCCTTTACAAGGTTACGTACTTTTTGCTCGTTCACTTCGCCGAAAACTCGCACCAAGTATTCACGCTCAACCTGACGGCTTGGGTGCATCAAACGGTTAGCCAGTTCACCATCAGTAGTAAACAACAATAGGCCAGAAGTATTGGCATCAAGACGGCCAACAGAGATCCAACGAGAACCACGAATTTTTGGTAGGCGATCAAACACCGTACGTCGGCCTTCTGGATCATGGCGGGTACACAGTTCACCTTCAGGTTTGTAATAAGCTAGAACACGACACACAACTTCTTCTGGCGCTTTGATTGACACAACATGCCCATCAACTCGTACAACAGCGCTGTCATCTTCTAGGCGTTCGCCTAACGTAGCTACCTTGCCATTAACACTTACGCGCCCTGTTCTAATCAACGCTTCTAACTCTCGACGAGAACCATGACCTGCTCGTGCTAAAACTTTTTGTAACTTTTCGCTCATTTATTTACCTTTGTGTCGTCTTCACAGACGTCGAATGAAAAAATGCGACCCCAAAATCGCGGCCGCACAGTATCTCAAATTCTACGTCAAAAAGCACCCGTTTTGATTATCTACTCAAATGGTGTTGGATCACCAGCCCCAACGCGAGTAATTACCATTTCATCATCGCTAAAATCAATTACTGTCGTCGGTTGTTCGCCTAAGTAACCACCGTTTAATATTACATCGACAGCATGTTCTAGATGATCGCGAATTTCTTCAGGATCAGACTCTGTATGTGTGTTCCCTGGCAGAATGAGTGATGTCGACATCAGTGGCTCACCCAATGCTTCCAATAAATCTAAAGCAATACGGTTATCCGGAACACGGATACCGATAGTTTTACGCTTCGCGTTCATAAGACGACGCGGGACTTCTTTGGTACCTTTGAAAATAAAGGTATACGCGCCCGGTGTATTGTTTTTTAACAGACGAAAAGCGGTGTTATCGACACGAGCATAAAAAGAGAGCTCAGATAAGTCGCGGCACAATAGGGTGAAATTATGCTTATCATCAAGGCGACGAATTTGGCAGATACGCTCCAAAGCTTGCTTATTCTCTAACTGACAGCCTAGTGCGTAACCTGAATCCGTTGGGTATACGACAACACCACCATTACGGATAATAGCAACCGCTTGGGTGATCAAGCGCGCCTGTGGGTTTTCTGGATGAACGTAAAAAAACTGGCTCATTGTAATTCCTCATTATCGAGTCTCTCGACTCTATCTATAGGGTTTAAACCCCAATCTTTCCAGACAGGTTCGACTCCAGAAGGCAACCAAAGGTTTCGCCCCAATTCCATCCACGGTGAGGGGTAATGAAAATCACTGCCTTGAGAAGCTAATAGTTTGTATTGTATAGCATAATCCGCCAAATTGCGTCGTTCTTGTTGCGCTTGTTGTGGTTGCGCCACTTCCATTGCATCACCACCGGCTTCAACGAATGCGGTTATTAGGCGCTTGAGCCACTTGGTCGTCAAGTCATATCGCCCCGGGTGAGCCAGCACTGCCAGCCCTCCGGCACCGTGGATCGCTTGGATGGCATCATTCATTGAACACCAGTTAGGTGGTACATAGCCTGGCTTGTCACGGGTAAGAAACTTTTTAAACACTTGCTGCATGTTTTTGGCAAACCCTTGCTCTACCAACCATTTGGCGAAATGAGCACGGGTTATCGGAGCTTCCCCAGCAATCATTTGTACTTCTTCGAGCACCCCCTCACGAGTTGATTTTTGTAAGCGGTGTGCAATCAGTTCAGCACGTTTAACACGGTGATTCTGCTGCTGCTCTATTAAAGCCATCAGCGGTGTAGATTTAGGATCGACATTTAACCCTACAATGTGGATGTCTTTATTCTGCCAAACGGTCGAAACTTCAATACCATCGATAAGTTGAATAGGTAGCTGATTCTGTTCGATATAGTCATGAGCCATGGCTAAAGCATTGATGGTATCGTGGTCAGTAATGGCGAGTACTTCGATATCAAAGCTCAACGCCCTATCAATCAACGCTTGCGGAGAAAGTCTTCCATCAGAAAAAGTAGTGTGACTATGTAAATCAATTCTCATAATTTCAATTTGCCGTTTTTAAGGCTTGACTTTTCATTCCAGTACTAGTTAACTAGTACGTAAATACAAAGTACATATCTAAGGTTGGCTATGTTACAAGAATTTAACCAAAACCATAATCACAATTTAAGCGCAGTTTCTGCTGAGCTCAATTGGTGGCGCACATGGTCAAGTTCTTGGTGGGCTCACGTGTACTTTTAAAAGTAAACCACATATTCACGAAGCCCGCTTACATCAGCGGGCTTTTTATTTTGTCGGACAACTCACATTCAACTGAACAATAAAACAGCAAGTCGCCTAAAACGTCGATTGGGTCATGAAAAGGATTGTGCGAGTATGAACGACAGGAACTTAAAAAATCATGAAGGATGTCTTGTGAACAAGGCCATTAAAATTAAAAAGTTAGGACGTATTGAATTGCTGAATATTTCAGTTCAATACACGCAGGATCCAACACGTCTTTTCCATTCACTTTGTGAATCAAAAACCGATTGTTTATTGCTTGAATCAGCAGAAATCGATTCAAAACAAGATTTAAAAAGCCTACTGCTGATTGATGCCGCAGTGCGTATTATATGCTTTGGTCACGTTGTCACCTTTCAGGCATTAAGTGATAATGGGCAACATCTTATTGAGCACTTGCACCGTAATATCAAAGCGGACATTACACACCATCTTCAAGGCGATACATTAACTCTCGAATTTCATGCTGCGTGCGATACGTTAGATGAAGATTCACGCTTACGTGAAGCCTCTTCTTTTGATGCATTGCGCCTTGTTCAGCACAGCTTTGACCTCAGCAACCAAGATAAACACGCTCTTTTTCTTGGCGGTTTATTTGCCTACGATTTGGTGGCCAACTTTGAGCCACTTGGTGATGCAGCAGCGACAAACCAATGCCCTGACTATGTGTTTTATGTAGCTGAAACTCTGATGGTCATTGACCACCAGACCGAAGTTTGTCAGCTACAAGCCAGTTTATTTGAGCCCACAGATGAGGTTCGTGTCACTCTGAAAGCACGTTTAGCGGCTATTGCTGAGCAAAGCCTTGCACCAAAGCCGCTGCCTAAAGCAAAAACAATTGCCAACCTTAATGTCGTGCCTAGTGTCACTGATGAGGCATTTTGTAATACCGTTCGTGATTTAAAAGAATACGTGGTGAAAGGCGATATCTTCCAAGTAGTACCGTCACGTCGTTTCACGCTGGCTTGCCCTTCCCCGCTTGCCGCTTATAAGCAATTAAAAGAGAGTAACCCAAGCCCGTACATGTTCTACATGCAAGACGAACGCTTTACTCTCTTCGGAGCCTCTCCTGAAAGTGCATTAAAATATGCGACAGAAACTAACCAAATCGAGATCTATCCCATCGCAGGCACTCGCCGCCGCGGAAAACGCCCTGATGGCAGCATTGATTTTGATCTAGATAGTCGCATTGAACTTGAATTACGCTGCGATAAAAAAGAGAACGCCGAACATATGATGCTGGTCGACCTTGCACGTAATGATGTCGCTCGCATTTCTCAAGCAGGGACAAGGCACGTGGCCGATCTATTAAAGGTCGATCGCTACAGTCATGTAATGCATCTTGTGTCACGCGTAGTCGGTCAATTAAGAGACGATCTCGATGCACTGCACGCCTACCAAGCTTGCATGAATATGGGCACGCTGACTGGTGCACCAAAAATTCGAGCCATGCAACTGATTCGTGATGTAGAAAAAGCTCGTCGTGGCAGTTATGGCGGTGCGGTTGGCTACCTGACTGGTGAAGGCGATCTCGATACCTGTATTGTCATTCGTGCCGCTTATGTCGAAGATGGTATTGCGCAAGTTCAAGCTGGTGCGGGGGTTGTTTATGATTCAGACCCACAAGCAGAAGCAGATGAAACACGTGGTAAAGCTCAAGCCGTTATTTCCGCGATTCAAGCGGCACATAAGGAGTAGTCAAAATGGCTAATATTATTTTTATCGACAATTTTGACTCATTTACCTACAACCTTGTAGACCAGTTTCGCTCTTTAGGCCATAGCGTGACCATTTATCGTAACAATATTGCGGCGCAAAACATTGAACATGCGGTTAATCAACTTGAAAATCCGGTTGTTTTACTCTCTCCAGGACCAGGAGCTCCCTCGGAAGCTGGTTGCATGCCAGAGCTTATCCAACGTTTAAAAGGTAAAGTACCGATGATTGGCATATGCCTTGGCCACCAAGCGATTGTCGAAGCTTACGGCGGTACCGTTGCAGGAGCCGGTGAAATCATCCACGGAAAAGTATCGATGATGGCACATCAAAACCATGCTATTTATCAACAGCTTCCATCACCACTAGCCATTGCACGCTATCACTCATTGGTTGCAACTCATGTTCCTAACTCGCTGACTGTAACCGCAGAAGTTGATGGACTAGTGATGTCTGTTGTACAAGAACAAGACAAAGTGTGCGGATTTCAATTCCATCCCGAATCTATTATGACAACACATGGCGCAACTTTGCTCGCCAATGCCATCGATTGGGCTTTAGCAGAACAGACAATTTAACCGGATTGAAAAGGACTTTTTATGGAACAGATCATTAATAAACTGTATGCCCAGCAGTCACTATCTCAAGCAGAAAGCCAACAGCTATTTGACGTCATCATCCGTGGTGAGCTTGATCCTATCTTAATGGCCGCAGTACTAACGGCATTAAAAATTAAAGGTGAAACACCACAAGAAATAGCTGGTGCAGCCAAAGCCCTGTTGGTAAATGCCTCACCATTCCCAAGACCAGATTACGATTTTGCCGATATCGTCGGAACCGGTGGTGATGGCTCAAATACTTTCAATATCTCTACCACTGCCGCTTTTGTCGCTGCTGGTTGTGGAGTGAAAGTCGCGAAACATGGTAACCGAGGTGTATCGAGTAAATCTGGATCTTCTGACCTTCTTGACTCATTCGGTATTAACCTTGCGATGAGCGCGGAAGATACCCGCAAAGCAATCGATGATTTAGGCGTGGCTTTCTTATTCGCACCGCAATATCACGGTGGCGTTCGCTATGCGATGCCAGTACGTCAGACGATGAAAACGCGCACCATCTTCAATATATTAGGACCACTGATCAACCCAGCACGGCCCAATATTGAATTGATGGGTGTTTATAGCAAAGAACTGGTTCGCCCCATCGCAGAAACCATGTTACAAATGGGTTTAAAACGTGCAGCAGTTGTGCACGGCAGTGGTTTAGATGAAGTCGCTATCCATGGCGAAACGCTAGTAGCAGAAATACGTGAAGGTGAAATCATCGAATACACCCTTCGCCCAGAGGATTTTGGGGTCGACAGCTACCCACTTGAAGCAATTAAAGGTGGTGAGCCTGCGGAAAATAGAACCATTATTACCAACCTACTGACAGGAAAAGGCACTCCAGCTCAATTGGCTGCGGTTGCTGTCAATGTAGCTCTACTGCTTCGACTTTTTGGTCAAGAAGACCTTAAGGCCAATACAGAACAAGCTATAAAGGTGATGAATTCGGGCAAAGCCTATGAGCTTGTCCAACAATTAGCGCAACGAGGTTAAGCCAAATGTCTGAGCAACTCTCTGAACATATTTCAACGCAACATACTCAGATGGCTGAAGTGTTGGCAAAAATTGTCAATGATAAATACCAGTGGGTGGCACAACGTAAAGCAGTACAACCACTGGCAAGCTTTAAACACTTACTGACTCCTTCAGATCGCTCTTTTTATCAAGCACTCGATACAGGAAAAACCGCATTTATTTTAGAATGTAAAAAAGCATCACCATCTAAGGGATTGATTCGTGAAGATTTTGATTTAGATTACATCGCTTCCGTTTATAACGAGTATGCCAACGCGATTTCTGTTCTAACCGATGAAAAGTACTTCCAAGGTGATTTTGAGTTTTTACCGCGTGTCCGCTCACAAGTAAGCCAACCTGTTATCTGCAAAGATTTCATGGTTGATACGTATCAAGTCAATTTAGCTCGCCATTATGGCGCTGATGCTATCCTATTGATGCTTTCGGTGCTCGATGATAGTCAGTATCAAGAGCTTGCAAACGTAGCTCATGCTCTTGGGATGGGCATTCTTACCGAAGTAAGCAATGAGGAAGAACTTCACCGCGCGGTCACATTAAAAGCGAAAGTGATTGGTATCAATAACCGTAACTTGCGTGATCTTTCTACCGATCTCAATCGCACTAAGCAACTCGCACCTTTATTGCCCAAAGAAACCATCATCATTTCTGAATCGGGGATTTATACCCACCAACAGGTGCGCGACCTCGCCCAATATGCTAATGGCTTTTTAATCGGCAGTTCGCTAATGGCTGAAGACAATTTGGAACGAGCTGTTCGTAAAGTCACATTGGGTGAAAATAAAGTGTGTGGCTTAACTCACCCAGACGATGCAGCTAAAGCCTACCAAGCAGGGGCTGTATTTGGCGGATTAATTTTTGTGCCGCGGTCAAAGCGGTGTATCGATGTTGAAACGGCCAGTTCAATCATCAACAGTGCCCCTTTGGATTATGTGGGTGTTTTCCAAAATCATCAATTTGAATACGTCGCACATACTGCATCAACACTCGCACTGCATGCGGTACAGTTACATGGCGATGAAGATCAAACTTATATTGATTCATTAAGAACAGCCTTACCAGACAACATCGAGATTTGGAAAGCTTATGGCGTAAGTGATCATTTACCGACTTTCATTGAGCATAACGTTGATCGCCACTTACTCGATGCCAAAGTTGGCATGCAGTCTGGCGGAACTGGAACCAGTTTCAATTGGCAACTGTTGACCAATATCAGAGATGTCATGTTAGCGGGTGGGATATCTGCAGACAATGCCCAGCACGCGGCCAGTTTTGGCTGCTTAGGGTTAGACCTAAATTCCGGAGTAGAAAGTGAGCCTGGAAAAAAAGACCTGCACAAGCTGACCCAAGCTTTCAGCGAGATTAGAAATTATTAATAACACATTTATTACCGTTGAATCGCTCAGCGGTAAAATAGAATAAGGAATACAATTATGGCTAAGCTCGATGCTTATTTTGGTGAGTATGGTGGTCAATATGTGCCACAGATTTTAGTACCCGCTCTCGATCAATTGGAACAGGCTTTTATTGATGCACAAGAAGATGAGCAATTTCGCTCAGAATTTATGTCTCTGCTTCAAGAATACGCAGGCCGCCCAACTGCACTAACCCTGACTCGCAACTTGGTTAAAGGGACTAAAACGAAACTGTACCTCAAACGTGAAGATTTACTGCACGGCGGCGCACACAAAACCAACCAAGTACTAGGCCAAGCACTGTTAGCTATGCGTATGGGCAAGAAAGAGATCATTGCTGAAACCGGTGCAGGTCAACATGGTGTAGCAACAGCACTAGCATGCGCATTACTCGGTTTAAAATGTCGTGTCTACATGGGAGCAAAAGACGTGGAGCGCCAAAGTCCCAACGTGTTTCGTATGAAACTCATGGGGGCTGAGGTCATCCCTGTTCACTCCGGTTCTGCCACCCTAAAAGATGCATGTAATGAAGCTTTACGTGATTGGTCTGCCAGTTATGAAACAGCTCACTATTTATTAGGCACTGCCGCAGGCCCTCACCCGTTTCCTACCATTGTTCGTGAATTTCAACGTATGATCGGCGAAGAAACTAAGCTGCAAATTTTAGCACGTGAAGGTCGACTACCAGATGCAGTGATTGCCTGTGTTGGTGGTGGTTCTAACGCCATCGGTATGTTTGCTGACTTTATTGAAGAAAAGGAAGTACGTTTGATTGGTATTGAACCTGCGGGTAAAGGCATTGACACCGACCAACATGGCGCACCATTAAAGCATGGCAAGACTGGCATTTTCTTTGGAATGAAATCTCCATTAATGCAAGACGAGAATGGCCAAGTTGAAGAATCTTATTCTGTATCCGCAGGCCTTGATTTCCCATCGGTCGGTCCACAGCACGCATATCTCCATTCAATTGGTCGTGCTGAATACGACAGTATTACCGATGATGAAGCATTAGAGGCATTCCAAGCCATTGCACGTAACGAAGGTATTATCCCTGCGTTAGAATCGTCACACGCTGTCGCTCACGCAATTAAGATGGCTTACGCTGAACCAGACAAAGAGCAGCTATTGGTTGTCAACCTATCCGGTCGTGGCGACAAAGACATATTCACTGTTCATAAATTGCTAGAAGAAAAAGGAGCGTTGTAATGGATCGCTATCAAACTCTATTTCAGCGCTTAGCTGATAAAAATCAAGGTGCTTTTGTTCCATTCGTTACCATTGGTGATCCAAACCCTGAGCTGTCTTTGCAAATCATGCAAACGTTAGTAGATGCAGGTGCCGATGCATTAGAGCTCGGGATGCCATTCTCAGACCCACAAGCTGATGGGCCAACAATACAAGGGGCAAACATTCGAGCGCTCGAAGCAAATACAACACCGGATATCTGTTTCGAGCTGATCCGTAAAATTCGTGAGCAGCACCCAGACTTGCCAATTGGTCTGCTGATGTACGCCAACCTAGTGTACTCAAGAGGTATCGATAATTTCTATCAGCGTTGTCAAAGTGCAGGCGTTGATTCCGTACTCATCGCTGATGTTCCAACTAACGAAAGCCGAGATTTTGTCGCCGCTGCCGAGAAGTATGGGATTCACCCAATCTTTATTGCACCGCCAACAGCCAGTGACGAGACACTAGAATCGGTTGCGAAGCTTAGCGGTGGTTATACCTACTTGCTTTCTCGATCGGGTGTAACTGGCACTGAAACCAAAGCGAACATGCCAGTTCATGCACTACTTGACCGATTGAATCAATTTGACGCACCACCTGCTCTACTGGGTTTTGGCATCTCGGAACCAGCTCAAGTTAAGCAAGCCATTGAAGCTGGCGCTGCGGGGGCAATATCAGGCTCTGCTGTAGTCAAGATTATTGAACAGAACATTGCTCAACCACACGAAATGTTAACTGGTCTTAGCAAATTTGTATCAAGCATGAAAGCGGCGACTATCCGATAATTATTCATCCCAACTTCGCTATGAGATCGATTTCTTATTCCAAAGTAGAAATCGATCTTTTTATTAACATGTAAACCCGGCAGATAAAGCATTCACCAATCCAGCAAAACAAAAACTCACATTTACCACACCAATAGCAATCGTTTACTCGCGCGTTAATACCATTTTAAATCAACTTATTATCAATATTATTGTCAATTCACTTTCATGCAATGTTGCTAAATGTGAAATATCCGTGTAAAAAGCTATACGAGATATTTATCCTACCTTTGTTATTTATATAGTGGGTAATACTGGGATTTTACAATTAATTAGCACAGAGGTTATGGAAGTGTTAAAAGAAAAGAGTTTACTAAGCAACATTGGTGTTCAAGTCGTCATTGCTATGATCGTTGGTACAGCCGTTGGTGCCATGATGGGGCACGAGGCGGCAATGTTTGCCCCACTCGGCGTGATTTTTATCAACCTAATTAAAATGCTAGTCATTCCATTGGTTGCTGTTGCATTAATTTCTGGTGCTGCAGGCCTTGGTGATAGCCAATCAGCAGGAAAAGTTGGGGCGGTAACTTTAGGCTACTTTGCTGTAACTTCAGCACTAGCAGTTGCTCTAGCACTACTGATGGGTGAAGTGTTCCAACCAGGTATTGGTATCGATGTGTCCGGTGTAGAGGGGATGTTTTCTGCCGAATACGCATCAAAAGGTGAATTACCTACTTTTTGGGCGACCATCACAGGTATGATTCCAACCAATGTTTTCCAATCACTGAACAATGCAAACATTCTACAGATTCTTGTCTTCTGTCTATTTTTCGGTGTTGCCATTTCCAAGCAAAGCAAAGAAAAACGTGATCCAATCATCAATGGCGTAAACGTTATTGTTGATGCGATGGTTTGGATGATCAACAAAGTAATGATCATTGCACCGATTGGTGTCTTTGGCCTGATGGCAGAAGCCGTAGGTACTTTTGGCTTTGGTGCGTTGATGGTGGTATTTAAACTATTTGTTGTTTACGTTGCTGCAATTTTGATTTTTGGATTCATCGTTTACCCATTGATGATTCAAATATTCACCAAAACATCGGCGAAAAAATTCATTCTTGCGATGAAAAAACCACAAGCCGTTGCCTTATCCACAGCCTCTTCTATGGCTACGCTACCAGTAACCATGGATACGGTAGAACATGAACTTGGCGTTCGTAATTCAACAGCCTCTTTTGTTTTGCCATTAGGTGCAACGATTAATATGAGTGGTAATGCAATTTACTACGGTCTAGTTGCCATTTTCTTTGCTCAACTATTTAATATTGATCTTTCAATGGGTGCCTATATTGCAATTATTGTTACCGCTACGTTAGGTGCAGTAGGCCAAGCTGGTGTACCCGGTCCTTCATTCCTTGTGGTTGCAGTTCTATTAGCGGCAGGTATTCCAATTGAAGGCTTACCATTATTGTTCGCACTTGACCGTATCTTCGATATGATACGCACAGCCCTAAATATAACGGGTGATGCTGCTTGTGCTGTCATCGTAGATTCTCTTGTTAAAGAAAAAATTGAAACTGAACTTCAAAAACAACAAGCTTAAAACTACCCTACAAAAATATCGATGGGCTACCGAAAGGTAGCCTTTTTTTATTTAAAAATGAGACAGCCTGTAATAAATATAATTATTATTGAACAAAAAAAGCACCACTGATATTTTGGTCGTGACTCCAACATGGAGAACTTGTGTTAAAAAGGTAACCTTTCATCCTCAAACAAGAAATCATGGCTACCATTCAAGTTCAATGTCGATTTTGTAACCAAACTGAACATGTACGTAAACACGGCAAGGGGTAACGGGCTTTCAGCGATTTCGTTGCATAGAATATAAGCGTTCCTTTCAGCTTGATTACGCTTACGAGGCATATAAGCCTAATGTCAAAGAACAAATTATTGATATGGCAATGAATAGCTCGGGTGTTAGAGAAACAAGCCATGTCTTAAAAGTTGGCTACAACACCGTGTTACGCACTTTAAAAAACTCTCGCCAAGGCAAGTGACCTCTATACCTTCGATAAAGCAAACATCTCTCTAATCTGTAAAGTTGATGAGCAATGGTCATTCGTAGGTAAAAAGAAAAATCACCGCTGGCTTTGGTATGCTTGGGAGCCTCGCTATAAGCGCATCATTGCTCACGCATTTGGTAGCCGTAATACGGATGCTCTGCGCTCGTTGCTCGCTTTGCTCAAGCCGTTTGGTATCAGCTTCTTTTTTACCGATGACTTCAGCGTTGACACAAAAGAATTACCAAGGGAAAAGCATGTTGTGGGCAAAAGGTTCACTTAACGGATTGAGCGAACCAATCTAACCCTGAGTTCCAAATTAAAACGTTTAGTACGTAGAACAATCGGTTTTTCCAAATCGGAGAAGATGCACGATAAGGTGATCGGAACATTCATTGAACGAGAATTTTATCTTTGAATCAACCGATTGGAGTCACGACCCGAAATAGTGAAGAGCGTTTACGGTGGTGCTGGTTAGTATCGAGCGACGATTTAGTGTACGAAAAGATCCTATTCTCTTGCTCCATTCACTCAGCTAAAATAGGGCAACGACTTGTTATGCTCAGCAAAATTAGTCTTTCGAACGTGACATCTTTGGGAGTCCGAAACGATAAAGGATAACCTGTGCCTAAACAGATTAAGTCGAATAAGACAGCGTTTTAATTACTGACTCAATAAAGGGATCAAGCAAATACCAATTCAACGCTATCAAGGTCGCTGCAAAAAACTGGATGAGTATAGCCCAAGCTTGTGGTTGTTCTTAACTAACCCCAAAATACCATTAACCAACAATGAAGCTGAACGTCGACTTCGTGGCTTTGTCATTCAAAGAAAAATCAGCTACGGCACTACCTCGGATGCAGGCGATAAGCTCCGAGACCATCTACACTCACTAATCGAAACGTGTAAAAAGCGAAAGATATCGTCGCTTGATACGCTTTCACGCATAGTCAACGCTGTTGTTCGTCAGCAGGCATACCCAAATGTGCTCGCTCTTAAACAAATGAGTTTTTACCTAAACACTTAGTCAACACGCTGCTGGTGAACGCTTACGAAATAACTATCTGTTAATAGCACAAATGCTATTGTTCGATTCTCATCACTGCATCTAAATGCTCTCGCATACATTGATCTGCTTTATTTGGGTCGCCTTCTGCTATAGCTTCATAGATTTTTACGTGTTCATGATAATTCTGGATATGATAAGGCGTATAATCAGAAGGATTTCGAGTTTTGATTAACCATGATATTAATGACTCATAAAGTGATGAAATCATAGGATTTTTTATGATATCGATAATGCATCGATGAAAAGCAATATCAGAATTAACAAATGCATCATAGTCATCACAATTTAATTTATTCTGTTGTAAGGTATTGTAGAGTATTTTTAAGTCTGTTTCTGTTCTAACAATAGCCGCTTCTCTTACAATTGCTATCTCAAAGACTTGTCTTAGTTGTTCAAATTGACGTTTTCCTTCTTTTTGAGCAAGAAGGCCTATTGCTAAACCAGATACATTGTTGATCAGAGTTTGTGTACAAGGTTTGGTTACACGTGTTTTTTCGCCACTTTTTATTTCCACCAAGCCTTTTTGGGAGAGTTTCATTAAAGCTTCTCTCACCGAAGGTCGACCCACATCAAATGCCGTCATTAAATCTCGTTCGGAAGGTAAAGTATCACCTTCTTTTAACGTTTTGTTCATAATCAGTTTTTCCAGTTCTTCCGCGACACTATCTGATAATTTGGTTTTTTTCATCGGTCTCAACGGGAAAGGTGCTATCACCATAAGAGCCTCCTATATTTGGTATTGTTTTGAACAAATTGCGTATTATATCTATAAGTGGTTTACGAATTCGCCTATTATTTACAATTAAATTCAGGAAGTAATTGGTTTTTAATTATACGCTGTTTTAAGATGTCCTCACTTGGAATTGAAGGATAGGGAAATCTCATTGTTGGCTCGATGTCAGTCCACCCTCCCACTGCGGCCATGAATTTGTCTACTGCCGCATTGCTGTATCCAAGATTTGTAATGTATGGTGTCATTTCCTGCGTTATATATTGTTGAATCCTTATTTCTAGCTCTAGCGCTTGTGGTTTTAAAGCTAGGCAATCATTTGTCCAAGCTTGTGCTGCTCTGGGGTTTAGGCAGCAAACGTTTGAATATGATCCTTTCGCACCTTTGTAAGCTTCTGTGGCGAGAAAGTGACCGGCAACAAATATGGATGCGTGCTTAGCAAGTCCCGACCTCTCAACTTCAGGAGTGATGTTTGGTAACTTAAAGCCAACTAGTGTTGGAATTTGTCTATATAACTCAACGAGATCATTCGCTGTTAAATTTACCTTCGCATGAGGTGGGTTGTACAACACGAGTTCTACACCATTTGCTATGCTCGCTGCCTTATTAAGAAAAGTTAAAGCCACATCTAAAGTACATGGAAACCAGTCTGGAAGAATGACTTGTATTGCTCTTGGGTTCAAAGTTGCGGCATAACGAATGCGCTCTAAAGCTGCTTGTGGGTGGCAGTGACTGGCCCCGATTTGAAATGATATTCCTGCTTGGTGACATTTGTTAGCGAGCAGTTGACTTATTTTTTGAAATTCAACTTCACTTTGAGTGTAAAATTCACCCGCAGTGCCATTTGAATAAATACCATCAACCTTAGCATCAATGCAGTAATCAATTTCTTTTGCCAGCATGTCAAAATCTATCGTTTCATCTTTTCTAATGGGCAACAAAAGTGTCGCCCAATTTCCAGATATCATAATATGGATTCTCTTATTTTTATCACGACTTTATTAACAGTGTTTGAATGCTCATGATTCTTTACCATCGGCCGATGCCATTCTTTAGGATAAAAAACACAATATTGATTTTTATTCAAAGTAATGAATTGTTCATTCTCAACATACGGAGAAAATTCGCAGTCATTCTCAAACTTATGTTGCTGCATGTAATTTTGGCTCGCTTGTTCAAGCGTAAATCCGATCGTCTCTGATCCTGATAGTATTAAATGAACATCAATGTATTCTTCATGCAATTCGAGCATAGAGTCTTCAACGGCTTTTGCTTCGCTGCGTATTCGATTAACAAAAATATCTTGACCATCAATTTCGCTTATACCATCAGGTAGATCTGATAACTCAATTTTTGAAACTTGTTGAATAATTGCAGTTAAAGGGTTGTTAACTGATAAACTATCTATTGTTGATATAATCATGGGGTTCAGCTGCGGTTTATCGCTGCTTCCTTAGTTAGTTTAATTAAAGAAATAGTTAGGTAAAAACATAACAAGTTGTGGAAATAGAATAATTAGCGCAAGGACCACAATCAAGGGCACCAGAAATATAAGTACTGATTTCGCTAATGTTTCATATGGAATGTTACCTACTTTAGCGACAACAAACAGTGATACTCCCATTGGTGGTGTTAGTATTCCTAACATCATATTCATCACAACAACTATACCAAAATGCACAGGGTCTATACCTAACTGTGTTGTTATCGGTAGAAGAATAGGGATGAGTATAAGTAATAATGCTAATGTCTCAATAAATGCGCCAAGAATAAAAAGCATGACAGACACTAGAACCAAAAATATGAGGGGAGAGTCTGTTATTTGCAAAAATAATTCAGCGGCTTTTAGAGGGATATCTTCTTTTATAATTACGTATCCAAATAGGCCAACACCACCAATTAAAAAACCGATTACAGCAGAAGTATTGATAGTTTCGTGAATTAATTCAATGAAACGTTTAAAAGTGAGCACTCTGTAGACGACGAAGCCTAAAAACATAGCATAAAGAGAAGCGACAACAGCAGCTTCTGTTGGAGTAACAATGCCTGAAAAAATGCCACCAATGATTAATACTGGTGTTAATAAGGCCAAAATCGCATCTTTAAAAGAATAACAAATTGTTTTAAATGAGGCTCTTGGGTAAACAGGATAGCCTTTTTTCTTGGCGATAAAGTAAACCATAACCATTAACGCGCCTGCACAGAGCAGCGCAGGTACTACGCCAGCGAGAAAGAGTGCTCCGACTGAAGCGCCAGACATTACGCCATAAATAACAATAGGTATGCTTGGTGGCATGAGAGGACCTATAACGCTCGACGCCGCAGTAATGGCTCCAGCAAAACCATCATCGTATCCCTCATCGCGCATGGCTTTTATTTCTAATTGACCCAATCCACCTGCATCAGCGTGCGCAGAGCCAGACATGCCAGAAAACAGGAGGCTAGCCATGACATTCACATGCCCTAAAGAGCCAGTAAAATGCCCAGTAAGATCGCGAGCAAACTTAAACATTTTGTCCGTAATACCCGCTGAATTCATTAGCAAACCACTAAATATAAAAAATGGTACTGCGAGTAATGGAAATGAATTGAGACCAGATATGATTTTTTGTGGTGCGAGTACAATCCCACCATTTATAAATAAATAAATAATAGAGACTACATACAGTGTAAATGCTACAGGCATCCCCACCATTAATAGTGCTCCCCATCCACCAAAAATACTAAACATAATAAAAAACCTTACTTACAAATATGGGAAGTGACAGTAGAGTTACGAGTCTCTGGCTGTATAAGTTTAGAAAAAGATATTCCGGCATTTAATGTCGATTTAATAAACACAAGTATAAAACCCAATGGAATGGCGGCGTATAACACTGACATTTGAATATCCATTGTAACTGAACCTAATCGATCCATCCTTTCTGCAAAAAGGTAGCCCCAATAAGTAATAAAAACAGAAGTGACGGAAAAAATACTGTGTATTAAAAAATCTAAAATTAAGTTTGCGTTGTTGCTCAACCTATTTGGGACAATATCTACAGCGATGTGATCTCGTCTAGAAACAGCCTCACTTGCCCCTACAAATACAATGTAAATATATAACCAGCGCGATAGTTCTTCTGTCCATGGAATGGCAACACTTAAAAAGTAACGGCTCACAATTTGAACCGTTAGCACTAACAACATTGTGAGAAATAGAAAAATAGAAAAATGTTTTTCCATCCACTCCATTTTTTTAATTAATTTGTACATATTTAGTTCCTAAGGAATATGGTGGAGTACCGTTACTCCACCATAATGACCGTTACTTCGCGTCAATTAATGTTTGAGTGAAGCCTTCTCCATATTCTTTATCTAAGGCAGCGTAATAAGGTTTCATAGCTGCTCTAAATGGCTCAAGATCAGGATAAGTAACCGTGACGCCGGATTCTTTAAATACATCGACTATTTGGTCAATTTTATCGTCAATGCGATGTTTGGCTTCTACTCCACCGACTTCTAATGCTTCCATCAACCATTTTTGCTCTTGCTCTGAAAGCTTATTCCACTTGCCAGTATTAATCGAAATAGCTTGGTCTTGAACGACGTGGCTCGTCATTGCTAAGTATTTTTGTACTTCGTAAAACTTCATTGCTTCAATGGTAGGGATTGGGTTTTCTTGGCCATCAACCGCATTGGTTTGTAGTGCTAAGTAAACCTCTGCGAAAGCGATAGGTGAAGGGATAGCACCTGTTGATTTAGCATAATCAAGTAGCGCTTTCGCATTTGGTGTGCGCAACTTCATGCCTTTCATGTCGTCAATTGAGTTGATTGGACGGTTAGATGTTGTTTGGCGAACACCAAAATACCAGCTATCAATAGGTTTAAGATCAAATTTTTTTTCCAATTCAGCTCGCATCTTTAATCCCCATTCACTATTGAAGATTTTTTGCAAGTGATCGTAGTCTTTAACAATATAAGGTGTTTCTAGAGCGCCCAATTGAGGAATGTATTGAGCGTAGCCGCCAAATACTTGCATCGACATGTCGATTTCACCTAATGACACTTGCTCAAGCATCTCGTGAACACTACCAAGTTGCCCCCCTTCGTAAAGTCTCATTGTGAGTTCGCCGTTAGATATTTCTTTTAATTTATCTGAGGCTTTTTCCATACCATGGTAAATTGGACTGTTGTACACCGCGTTAAAGGCAACTTTTAGCTCTGTTTGTGCATATACGTTCGCCGTTAACAAAGTGGTGGCAATTACGCCCAGTTTGAGGGTTGTTTTTATTGTCATTTTCCAATTGTCCTTTTATCGTATTGGTTCATATTGTTAAGGCGTTACTCACTTAACAAGAGGTTAATATGACTTATATCTATGTCATTTTTGGGTAATATTATCCATGGACTTAGCATTGCTAAGTCCAGTGAATTATTTAAATAATTAATTGGTTGTAGTGTAGGTAATTAAATGAGCCCTTTCATTTGTGGTAAAAATGCGGCTCCAAGTACGCCGCTTGAATCACCGTGTAGAGCTCGTACCACAGGCGTCGCAACATTCTTACTAAAGGTGTATTTATTAATTCTTTCTTGAATTAATGGATAAATAATTGTTTGATTAGAAACTCCACCACCTAATACAATTATTTCTGGATCAATGGTATTTATTATTGTGCCTAGTACTCTTGCTAAACGATCAGCGTAATTATGAATATGATCAATCGCATTTTGGTTATTATTATTGTAGGCTTCGAATATTAATTGAGCTGATTGTTTAGGATAATTAGTCGCCCAAGTGCGCTCGAAGCCTGTACCAGAAACAAAAGATTCAATACAATTATTCGACCCACAATAACAGTTAACTGCAGGGCCATCTATTTCAGGGGAATAGTGTGGTAAGGGATTGTGCCCAATCTCACCACCTAGACCATGAAGCCCATCGACAATGTCACCGTTGGCTATTACACCACCGCCACAACCAGTTCCTATGATAACGGCTAAACAAGAACTCTCTGCATCTTTAGCTGCTCCGGATTTAAACTCTGATATGGCCAAACAATTTGCATCGTTAGTTAATGCTAATGGTAATGGATAATGAGCTTTTAAATCCCCAAGAAAATCTTGGTCATTGAGATAAAGAATATTAGCACCTTGCATCTTGCCTGTTGTTCTGTTGATGGAACCACAACATCCAATACCTATTGATTTTATAGTTTCTCTTTCTAACAAATTATCGATGACACATTTTACTGAGTTAACAAAATCCGCATAATTTGTTTTTGGTGTAGGTATGCGTATACGATGTACTACTTCCAATTCATCAGAAGAAACGATAACGCCTTCTATTTTAGTTCCACCAATATCAAGTCCAATTAACACAAACCCTCCTCAATCAATTTTGATAACTTAGCTTGGTTTTCTGTTGTTACTTGATTAATTGGACGACGACAATAGTCAGATGTAAGCACCCCCTTCAATTTTAGAATATATTTAAGACCAGGAATAACACCAGCGGTAACTAATCCGTCGATGACTTGATTGGCTTGTCTTTGTAATTGCTTTGCTTCTGTGATATTGCCCATTTCTATAGCGGAACCGATATCAAGAATACGTTTTGATTGAACGTTATAAGTTGAACCAATACCACCTTGAGCGCCAGCAACGAGTCCAGATGCAAGGATCTCATCAAATCCGTTGAATACGGTTTTATCTGGATTTGTCCGAGTGAGTTGTTCCATTTGATATAAGTCTGCAGACGTTTGTTTCAACGCTACAACACCATCTAGGTTCAATAGTTCTGTTATCTGATCGCGATTTAGGCTCATTCCTGCAAATGCTGGAAAGTTGTATACGATCATAGGTTTTCCAGCGGCTTGAATGATGTCTGAGTAATGCTGTTTTAGCTGTTCAAACCCAACTGGATAATAAAAAGGTGTTACGGCAGATATTGCGCTATAAGGTAAATTGGCTGCTGCTCTCGCCAAGATCTCGCTTTTTTTCGTTGAAATATCACCAACATGAGCAATTAGTTTTATATTTGGTGATGTCGCTTCTGATGTTGCAGTTAGTAATTCAATTCTTTCAGTTGTATTACATAGAAATGCTTCCGCTGTCGATCCACCGACATATAGGCCATGTAGACCAGATGCACAATTGAATTTTATTAAGCTTTGCAAATCATCGAAGTTAATACTCTCATCTTTATTAAATGGAGTGAGTGTCGCTGCATAGAAACCGGAAAAACTCATGTAAATACCTTGATTGATAGTTTATTTATCGGACTATAACACTATACCTGTTATACCATCATAATGAGTGATCAAGGTCGCTATTAATAACCTATTTCTAAATAAAGGTGATTTTTGTGATCAACAGAGTACGCTAATAGAAGAAATGAGAATGATATAGAATATTTACTTTAATAATATGATCGTGTTTCGATAGGATAAAGTGGAAAGGGAGTGAGTCCTTACGAGGAAATAGGTATACCCGTGATCATTGAAGATGCTTGATTTCTCATTAAATCAGGATCATGCCAGCATCAAGTAGGAATACTGGATATTACTTTAGGTATTACTCTAGACAAGCGCTTTTACGACACTTTATGGAACGCTACGGAATCGTAACTTATTGATTTTTATAATCTTTAGATAAAAAAGTATCCACCGGCATAGCCGGTGGTTTTTCATATGCGCCTATAAGGCTTTCCTACTGGCAGCGCCCTAGCAGGCGCGTAGTGATCTGACATTTGCATATGACTATTTCCTGCGGCCCGTAAA
>NZ_CAWPQZ010000019.1:0-62558 GCF_963889785.1 Vibrio sp. S12_S33
AAACCATCAACGACCAACTAAAGAATATTTCTCAGATAGAGCATTCTAGACACAGGAGTCTGCATGGATTCATGTTGAACTTACTTGGTGGGTTAATTGCGTACTGCCTAAAACCAGAAAAGCCATCATTGAACATAACAACCACTGAAAAATCAGGATTAATGGCGATGGCTTAAACCGATCTCAGGTTAAGTATTTAATTGGTTGATACAAAAAAGCCCCCCAGCGTTTGCAGGGGGGCTTTTTTTTAGTCTTCCAGCTCAGCTAAGCACATTTCATCGTAAATTTGCTTAACCCAGCTATTGACCCGTTGGTCGGTCAACTCAGGCTGACGGTCTTCATCAATACACAGACCGACAAAGTGATCGTTATCACCGGCTACTAATGCTTTCGATGCTTCAAATTCGTAACCTTCGGTTGGCCAATGGCCAATGATGGTTGCGCCTTTACTTTCGATAATGTCGCGAACGGTACCCATTGCATCGCAGAAATACTCTGCGTAATCTTCTTGGTCACCACAACCGAAAATAGCAACCAGCTTGGTTGAGAAGTCGATCGCTTCTAATTCAGGGAAAAAGTCATCCCAGTCACACTGTGCTTCACCGTAGTACCAAGTCGGAATACCAAGAAGCAACAAATCGAAATTATCAATATCTTCTTTGCTACTTTTAGCAATATCTTGAACGTGAACGAGCTGCTTACCCAGTTGCTTTTGAATCATCTTCGCAACCGCTTCAGTATTGCCTGTATCGCTACCAAAGAAGAGACCTACACTTGCCATAGAATCATTACCTTTAATTTGTCATTTTCTGGCGGATGAACCTGCTCTTTACCCAAGACCAGTGCCTTCCCAACTGAGTTGGATTAGCCCTTTAGTGATAAAGCCAGCACACCCTAAAAACAGAACTAGCCATACAATACGACGTCCAAATGGTGGAACATTGCCCTGCTTAAGGACATCTTTGATCGCCATACCAATAAGAAAGAATATAGCCGCAAAAAGAAGATCGAGTCCAATCGACTCAAGCATGTTCATGTAGTCGTACAGCATGGGAATCCTTTATGCCAATTTGCTTGCGCGCACTATACCACTGTTATTCGTCAAAGTTAATGCGTGCATGAGTACCTATTTCACACTTGTTTCAACAACAAGCGGTGATTTAATAAGTGAACTTGCGGATAGCCCGCAACACTTCTACGGGCTTTTCAGCATGTAACCAGTGGCCAGTATTGGCAATGATATGAGCTTTAGCTTGGCTAAATTGTTGCTGAATCAAGGGTTGATGTTCAGTCATTAAATAATCTGACTCACTGCCTTTAATAAATAGCGTTGGAATGTTGGTAGTCGGAATAGTCTGCCACTCTAAAATATGCCAATAATTGTTTTCAATACTTGCAACATTGAAACGCCATTCCATGACGTTATCATCACGTTTTACGATTGATTTACTCAAAAACTGGCGTACACCTTCGAGTTCAATATGCTCGGCTAGAATCGACATTACTTGCGCGCGAGAGGTCGGTTGCTGGTCGATAACCGCCTTAAGCCCTGCAAGCACATTGTCATGTCGCCGTTGGCTATAGCTTACCGGTGCCATATCTAAAACAATAAGCTTGTTCATTTTATTCGGTGCAAATTCAGTCAGTTTCATGGCGACTTTACCGCCCATTGAATGTCCGATGACTATCGCTGAGTCAACGGCTAGATACTCAAGTAGATTGGCGACATCCTGCGCCATACTGGCGTAATCATGCTGCTGTGAATGGAATGATTGACCGTGGTTGCGCAAGTCAATACTCAGGACTTGATGGTCAGTTTTAAGATCTCGGGCGAGTAAGCCTAAGTTGTCGAGATTACCAAATAACCCATGGATCAAAACAACGGTGTGACCTTCACCTTCGAGTTTATAATTAAGAAGTGCTGACATTTTATCTTATTAGTGATTGGTTTAACGTAGAGTATCAGTGAAGATCTCGCTATAATCTCTCAGAGTTTAAACATTGAGATTGTGAAAAGCGAATGAAAACAATTGAGGTTGATGAGGATCTATACCGTTACATTGCAAGTCAAACCCAGCATATTGGTGAAAGCGCGTCTGACATTTTGCGTCGCTTGCTGAACGTTGATGGTAAGGTTTCTGCTGCAACGGTAATGACACAAGTAAACGTTGAACCTAAAGGCATTATTGTGAGTAAAGATGCCGTTCGAGATACACAGATTGATAGCGTAAAAGAGATGCGTTCTTTGCTGATTTCTGATGAATTTGCGGGTCTGAAAAAAGCGATTGATCGCTTTATGTTGGTGCTTTCAACTTTATACCGCATTGATCCTGCAAGTTTTTCCGAAGCGACGTTAGTGAACAAAGGGCGTAAACGCGTTTACTTTGCAGATAATGAGCAAACCTTACTTGAAAGTGGTCAAACAACGAAACCAAAATCGATTCCAAATACGCCGTTTTGGGTGATCACTAACAATAATACCAGCCGTAAACAGCAGATGATTGAGCAATTGATGGCGCTGATGAATTTCCCGTCAGACATCATTGAGAAAGTAACAAACGCTATCTAACATTTTCTTTAGCTTGTTATTCAAAGATAAAAATCTGATTTAAGCCTCATACTGCGAGAAATAAATTTCGTATTATGAGGCTTTTTGTTTCGTCGTTATTTCAAGAAAGGATGTCAAAATGGCTATGCACCCACGCGCAGGACAGAAAGCGCTTCAGGAAGATCTACATAATATCTCTGCGCTTGTCGCAAACTATTTCTTACTTCAACCCGATCCAGCTTGCCCCGAGCATAAAGTACAGTTCGGTACGTCAGGTCATCGCGGTAGTGCAGATAAATCAACCTTCAACGAAAATCATATCTTAGCGATTACTCAGGCATTGGCTGAAGTACGTGCAGAACAAGGAACTCAAGGCCCTATTTTCGTCGGTAAAGACACGCACGCGCTATCAGAACCTGCATTTTCTAGCGTTGTTGAAGTACTGATTGGCAATGGTATTGAAGTCATTGTCCAAGAGAATAATGGCTATACACCAACGCCAGGCATCTCACACGCGATTCTGACTTATAACTTAACTCATCAACAGAAAGCCGATGGTATTGTTATTACACCATCGCACAATCCACCACAAGACGGTGGAATTAAGTACAATCCAACACACGGAGGCCCAGCCGAAGGTGAACTAACGCAAGCGATAGAAGACCGAGCGAATGTAATTATTGCTGAGGGTATGCAAGGTGTTAAACGCGTAGCGATTACGCAAGCCAAACAGTCACCACTATTTAAACAGGTTGATCTCGTCAAACCGTATATTGATGACTTAGTCAATGTTATTGATATGCAAGCTATCCAAAAAGCCAATCTTAAGCTGGGCGTTGATCCATTAGGCGGCAGTGGTATCGATTATTGGCGTCAAATTGGTAAAGCTTACAAGCTGAACTTAACGTTAGTCAGCGAGGCGGTTGATCCTACTTTCCAATTTATGTCATTAGATAAAGATGGCGTGGTGCGTATGGACTGTTCTTCACCTTATGCTATGGCAGGGCTGCTGGCACTAAAAGACGAGTATGACTTAGCTTTTGGTAATGATCCTGATTATGACCGTCATGGTATTGTGACACCGAAAGGTTTAATGAACCCAAACCATTTCTTAGCGGTATGTATTGACTACCTATATCGTCATCGTCAGCAATGGCGTCAAGACGTTGCCGTCGGCAAAACCTTAGTATCAAGTGCTCTTATTGATCGTGTTGTCGCTGACCTTGGCCGAGAATTGTGTGAAGTGCCCGTCGGCTTTAAATGGTTTGTTGATGGCTTATACAGCGGTCAATTTGGTTTTGGCGGTGAAGAAAGTGCGGGGGCATCGTTCCTACGTAAAGATGGCACGCCATGGTCAACAGATAAAGATGGCATCATTCTTTGTTTACTGGCTGCAGAGATCACCGCAGTGACAGGTAAAAATCCTCAACAGTATTATGAAGAGCTTGCTGCAAAACACGGTGAATCAAAGTACAGCCGTATCCAAGCTGTCGCTAATGGCCCTCAAAAAGCAGTACTTAGCAAACTATCACCAGAAATGGTCTCAGCGCAAACATTAGCAGGTGACGTAATTACTGCTCGTTTGACGCATGCTCCGGGTAATGGCGCGGCAATCGGTGGTCTTAAAGTGACGACCGATTTTGGTTGGTTTGCCGCTCGTCCTTCAGGTACGGAAGATATATACAAAATTTACTGTGAAAGCTTTAAAGGCGAAGAACACTTGAAACAGATTGAATCTGAAGCTCAGGATATCGTTAATCAAGTATTTGCTGACGCAGGCTTATAATATAAATCATTAATGAAAACGGGCGACCTTATGGGTCGCCCGTTCTGTTTTGAGCTAGGTTTGTAACCGATATCAAAACGGTTATATATGATTTAAACGCTTTGATGTGGCCATTGATCTGGCACGATAAACCAAAATCGACCACTTTCACTTTGGCAATGAACAAAACCGTGTTCTGGGGCTGAGGTAAACACTGGGCTTGTGGTACTTTTTCCACTTATCCATTGTGGCTTGTCAAGTAAGAATAGCGTTTCGTTTATTTGCTCTGCTTGGCTTTGATAGCACCAATACCCGGCAATTTGTGACGAATTAATTGAGTAACCTAAACATTGTGCTGGAATGGTTTCGTTGGCAAAGGGGTTGGTATACAAACGGCCTTGCATTAACAAGTGGCGGCTGATATTACGCCAAAGTGGGTAGGTGGTTTGAAACGATTCAGATTGAGATAGAGTTAGTTGCTGGTGGAGCATATGGTCGAGCTTTATATCAAGACGATCTTGTGAGTTTGGTCCATACCAGAGCCCTTGATGGAGAAGGTAAAATTTAACCGCCACTTCCCAATGTTCATAGCGTTGCTGCCGTTTATTTTTTACAACGAAATCAAGTGACCCCAGTGTTGTTCCTGCATCATTTAACTGAATTTCCTCAGAAACGGCTGAATAGGTTGGGTCGAGTTTAAATAGTAGAGAGCATAGATGCTGATAGATAAAGCCTAATCTTGGGTTACCAGCATAACCCTCTTTAAGCTGCGGAATGTCCTGCGTGAATGGATGCTGCGCGGCAACAACACCTTTGTGATGAAACAATGCAGGGGTGGTCGATACCCAGTTTGCCAGTGAGTTTAGGTCCATCTTCATTGATATTTCCCTTCTTCATTTTTCGACATCTTAGCTCGGAATTGTTATAACCACGCTAGTTAAAAATACAATCTTGGGATGAATAATGGATAATTTACAACTTGAAGCTTTAATCAATCAAAAGCTTACTCCTCAGTTAATTAAAGACTATTGCCCGAATGGATTACAAGTCGAGGGTCGATCTGAAATCAAAAAGATTGTTACGGGTGTTACCGCTTCTCAAGCACTTATTGACAAGGCTGTTGAACTTAAAGCCGATGCTTTACTGGTACACCATGGCTATTTTTGGAAAGGTGAATCTGAACCGATTCGAGGCATGAAGGGCAAACGTATCCGAACTTTAATTAAAAACGATATCAACCTGTTTGGTTACCACTTACCATTAGATATCCATCCAGAGTTAGGAAATAACGCCGAGCTTGCACGTTTGCTCGACATTGAAGTTGAAGGTGGAATGGAAGGGCACCCTCAATCTGTTGCGATGTTTGGGCGTCTTAACAAACCGATGTCAGGTGTTGAGTTTGCAGCCAAAATCAACCAAGTTTTGAATCGTCAGCCTTTGCATATCGCGCCAGCACAGACGGAGCAAATGATTGAAACCGTTGGTTGGTGTACGGGCGGTGGGCAAGATTACATCGAACTTGCGGTTCAACAGGGACTTGATGCATTTATTTCTGGTGAAATATCAGAACGAACTACCTATTTAGCAAGAGAGCAGGGTATTCATTATTTTTCAGCCGGGCATCATGCAACAGAGCGTTATGGTGTTAAGGCTTTAGGAGAATGGTTAGCGAGAGAATATGGTTTTGAGGTTGAGTTTATCGATATCGATAATCCCGTGTAGTCAGCTTGTTGCGTGGTTGCATAAAATAAAAAAGAGCGAGTGGATACTCGCTCTTTTCAATTAAGCCATATTGACTAGGTTTGTTATTCGCGTTCGTGCAATGGTTTGAAATCACGCATTTTTTGACCTGTGTAAAGTTGGCGAGGACGGCCAATTTTATTGTCAGGGTCGCTGTGCATTTCGTTCCAGTGTGCAATCCAACCAATAGTACGAGACATGGCGAAGATAACGGTAAACATAGAAACTGGGATACCGATAGCTTTTAGGATAATGCCTGAGTAGAAATCAACGTTCGGGTAGAGTTTTTTCTCAACAAAATATTCGTCAGAAAGTGCGATGCGTTCAAGCTCCATCGCCACATCCAATAATGGGTCTTGGATGTTCAACTCTTTTAGAACTTCATGACAAGCTTCACGCATTACCGTCGCTCGTGGATCATAGTTTTTATACACTCGGTGACCAAAGCCCATTAAGCGGAATGGATCATCCTTATCTTTTGCTCTCACCACATACTCAGGAATGTTATCTACGCTGCCAATCTCTTCAAGCATGCGCAAACAAGCTTCGTTTGCACCACCATGAGCTGGTCCCCATAAAGAAGCAATACCAGCGGCAATACACGCAAATGGGTTAGCACCTGAAGAACCCGCTAGACGTACGGTCGATGTAGACGCATTTTGCTCGTGATCAGCGTGCAGGGTAAAAATTTTATCCATCGCACGAGCCACTACAGGGTTGACTTCATATTCTTCACATGGTGTTGCAAACATCATGTGCAGGAAGTTTTCCGCATAGTTTAGATCATTCCGTGGGTAAATAAACGGTTGACCAGTTGAGTACTTGTAACACATGGCTGCAAGTGTTGGCATTTTAGAAAGCAGGCGGTAAGCCGCTATCTCACGGTGTGTATCATTATTAATGTCGAGTGAATCGTGGTAGAACGCCGCAAGCGCTCCAACCACACCGCACATAACAGCCATTGGGTGAGCGTCACGGCGGAAACCGTGAAAGAAACTCGCAATTTGTTCATGAACCATCGTATGGCGAGTAACGATCTTTTTAAACTCTTCGTATTGTTCACGATTTGGAGCTTCACCATAAAGAAGAATGTAACAAACTTCTAAGTAATCGGCGTTATTGGCTAACTGATCGATAGGGAAACCACGGTGCAATAACACCCCTTTACCACCATCAATATAAGTGATTTGAGATTCACAAGATGCAGTGGCAAGGAAACCAGGATCAAAAGTGAAGTATCCGTTGGACCCCAGTTTGCGAACGTCGATTACTTGAGGACCTACTGTCCCATCCATAATCGGCAGTTCGATTGGCGCTTTGCCTTCGATATGAAGGGTAGCTTTCTTATCTGCCATAACAATCTCCTTTGTTTATTATTTAATCCGTCCAGGATGTTTGTGTGACATTTTTTTACGTGTGTTCGGGGTTAAAGTCAATTTTTCTCCTCTGATGTGTGCACTTGTTTAGATTTTTTGGACATATAAAGTTAAAAATCTGTTCTGTGTAGCAAAAATTGTTACATCAATTGTATTAGAATGTTGCCAGCCGTATAGTGGCACTGCAAATTTTGGTGAAAACCTTATAAATTCAAGGCTAAAAACAATTGTGAGGTAGTGTGCTTAGTCTTGTTGTTAACAATATTTTTACATTTAACCGCGCTAATTTTTCGGTTTGTTGTTAAATTAATGTTAACTTTTGTGGGTTTGGAACCAAATTTCATCTATAACTATAAATGCTCAATGGAGCTGAGTGAGCAAGCCCGTGAAAGAAAGAAAGTCAAGACCTGTTAATTTAGATTTACAGACCATCCACTTTCCGATCAGCGCAATCGCATCTATCCTACATCGTGTGTCTGGGGTGATCATGTTTGTTGCAGTCGGAATTTTGTTGTGGTTACTCTCCCTCTCGTTAGCCTCCCCTGTAGGTTTTATGGAAGCCAGCAACATTGTTAACGGCTTTTTTGTGAAATTTATCTTGTGGGGAATATTAACTGCACTGTCATACCACATTGCTGGTGGTATTCGCCATTTGCTGATGGACCTCGGCCATTTTGAAGAGCTAGAGTCTGGTGCAATGAGTGCAAAAGTTACGTTTATCGTAACCGCAGTGTTATCAGTTTTAGCGGGGGTTTTGGTATGGTAAAACACGTTTCTTCAGTTGGTCGCAACGGGGTGCATGATTACTTACTCATCCGTGCCTCTGCGATCATCATGACGCTTTATACTGTCTACCTAGTGAGCTTTTGTGCTTTCTCAGGAGATATTTCTTACGTCTCTTGGACGCAGTTCTTTGGTGGTACATTTACTAAAGTCTTCACAATGCTAGCGTTAGTCTCAGTCCTAATTCATGGCTGGATAGGCCTATGGCAAGTACTAACGGATTATATCAAGTGTTCTAAGTTACGCGGTGGTTTGCAGCTTGTGGTTATCGCCGTGCTATTTGGATACTTCTTCTCTGGCTTATTTGTATTGTGGGGTGCGTAAGTGACTATTCCAGTTCGTGAATTTGATGCCGTTGTAATCGGTGCAGGTGGTGCTGGCATGCGTGCTGCACTGCAAATTTCAGAGCAAGGCCTATCATGTGCTTTGCTGTCAAAAGTTTTCCCAACTCGTTCTCATACGGTATCAGCTCAAGGTGGCATTACTGTAGCGCTAGGTAATGCGCATGAAGATCACTGGGAACAACATATGTACGATACAGTGAAAGGCTCGGATTATATCGGAGACCAAGACGCTATCGAATACATGTGTAAAAATGGTCCAGAATCAGTTATCGAACTTGAGAAAATGGGACTACCTTTTTCTCGTTTTGATAATGGTACTATTTATCAACGTCCGTTTGGTGGCCAGTCGAAGAATTTCGGTGGTGAACAAGCGGCTCGTACTGCCGCTGCGGCTGACCGTACTGGTCACGCTTTGCTCCATACTCTATACCAACAAAATATCAAACATAAAACGACCATTTTCTCTGAATGGTACGCCCTTGATTTGGTGAAAAATGAAGATGGTGCAGTGCTTGGCTGTACAGCACTGTGTATGGAAACGGGCGAAGTTTGCTACTTTAAAGCAAAAGCGACAGTCCTTGCGACAGGCGGTGCTGGCCGTATTTATGCGTCAACAACTAACGCGCACATCAACACCGGTGACGGCGTGGGTATGGCGATCCGTGCTGGCGTTCCAATGCAAGATATTGAAATGTGGCAATTCCACCCGACAGGTATCGCAGGCGCAGGTGTACTTGTAACTGAAGGCTGCCGTGGTGAGGGTGGTTACCTGCTAAATAAAGATGGTGAACGTTTTATGGAACGTTACGCACCAAATGCTAAAGATTTGGCTGGTCGTGATGTTGTTGCTCGTTCAATGATGATTGAGATCCGTGAAGGTCGTGGTTGCGATGGCCCATGGGGACCACACATCAAATTGAAACTCGATCACTTAGGCAAAGAAACCTTAGAGTCTCGCTTACCTGGTGTTTGTGAATTATCACGCACTTTTGCTCACGTTGATCCGGTCAAAGAACCAATCCCAGTCATCCCAACTTGTCATTACATGATGGGGGGGGTTCCGACTCAAGTGTCAGGTCAAGCTATCAAACAAGACGTTAATGGTGCAGATGTAGAAGTTCAAGGTCTGTTTGCGTGTGGCGAGATTGCTTCTGTTTCTGTTCATGGTGCGAACCGTTTGGGTGGTAACTCGTTACTTGATTTAGTGGTCTTTGGTCGAGCGACAGGCTTACATTTAGGTGAAACGCTTAAGAAACAAGCTGACGCAAAACCTGCTACTGAAGCTGATATTCAAAAATCTCTTGAACGCTATAATCGTTGGGAAAATAGTACTGGTGGTGAAGACCCTGCACAAATTCGTAAAGATCTTCAACAATGTATGCAGAATAACTTCTCAGTATTCCGTGAAGGTGAAGCGATGGCAAAAGGTTTAGAAGAGCTTAAAGTCATTCGCGAACGATTAAATAATGCGTACCTTTCTGATAAGTCAACCGAGTTCAACACTCAGCGTATTGAGTGTTTAGAGCTAGAAAACTTAATGGAGACGGCATTCGCTACTGCGGTTGCTGCCAACTATCGTACTGAAAGCCGTGGTGCTCATGCGCGTTTCGATTACCCAGATCGTGATGACCAAAATTGGTTGTGCCATTCAATTTACAATCCTGAGACAGAAACTATGTCGAAGCGTAATGTAAATATGGAACCCATTTACCGTGATGCATTTCCACCTAAAGCACGTACGTACTAAGGAGAGGGCGTTGTTATGAAATTGAAATTCTCTATATACCGCTACAATCCAGATGTCGATCAGAAGCCATACATGAAGGATTATGTGCTGGAAGTGGAAGAAGGCTCTGACATGATGGTGTTGGATGCGTTGATCTTACTTAAAGAGCAAGATCCAACCATCGCTTTCCGCCGTTCATGCCGTGAAGGGGTTTGTGGTTCTGATGGTTTGAATATGAATGGTAAAAATGGTTTGGCTTGTATTACTCCGCTGTCGGCGTTGTTAAACAAAGACACCATTGTCATTCGTCCTCTGCCTGGTTTACCAGTAGTACGTGACCTGATTGTCGATATGGCTCAGTTCTATGAGAACTATGAAAAAGTTAAGCCATATTTAGTGACGGATGGAAACTTACCGCCTGCACGCGAGAATCTTCAGTCACCAGACGAACGTGCCCACCTAGATGGTTTGTACGAATGCATTATGTGTGCATGCTGTACAACATCGTGCCCATCTTTTTGGTGGAACCCGGATAAATTTATCGGCCCTGCTGGTTTGCTTGCGGCGTATCGTTGGTTAATTGATAGCCGAGATACTGCAACAGATGAACGTTTATCTAATCTTGATGATGCATTTAGCGTTTTTCGTTGCCATGGCATCATGAATTGTGTAAGTGTTTGTCCTAAGGGATTAAACCCGACGAAAGCAATAGGGCATATCAAATCTATGCTCGTTAATCGCTCGGTTTAAAATGAATAAAATTGCAGGTCTTCGGACCTGCCTTTAATAGCTCGGCATAGACCGAAGCAAACGTGAAAACTACTGGTTAAGGGAAAATATGCACAACGGCGTGATGAAGGCATGGCTCGAGTCTTCACACTTGGCTGGCGCCAATGCAACTTACGTAGAGGACCTCTACGAACTGTATCTAAGTGATCCCGATCTGGTAAGTGAGGAGTGGAAACGTGTTTTTGATGGATTGCCTGCGCAATCTGATAATGTGGTAGAACAACCACATTCACGTGTCCGTGACTACTTCCGACGACTCGCTAAAGAAACAAAGCATTACAATGTCCAAGTTAGTGATCCTGATGTCGATGCAAAGCAAGTAAAAGTCTTGCAGCTAATTAATGCTTACCGCTTCCGCGGTCATGAAGCTGCCCAGCTTGATCCCCTCGGTCTTTGGCAACGTCCACCTGTTGCTGAATTAGACCCGTCATTTCATAATCTCAACGAAGATGATCTCGAAGAAACTTTCAACGTCGGTTCTTTTGCTATTGGGCAAGAAACCATGAAGTTGAAAGATATTCATCAAGCTCTGAATAAAACCTATTGCGGATCTATCGGTGCAGAATATATGCACATGACAGATACTGAGCAAAAACGTTGGATTCAGCAGCGTTTAGAGTCTGTGGTTGGTCAGCCATCCTTTACTCAAGATGAAAAACGAGTATTCCTTGAAGAACTTACAGCGGCTGAAGGGCTTGAGCGTTATCTTGGTGCGAAATTTCCCGGTGCTAAGCGTTTCTCACTCGAAGGTGGTGATGCGCTAATTCCAATGATGAAAGAACTGATTCGACATGCTGGCGATAATGGCATGAGGGAAGTTGTGATTGGAATGGCTCACCGTGGTCGTTTGAATATGCTAGTCAATGTCTTGGGTAAAAAACCTCAAGATTTATTCGATGAATTTGCTGGTAAGCATGATGAAACGTGGGGGACGGGTGATGTTAAATATCACCAAGGTTTCTCTGCTGATTTTGCCACTCCAGGTGGTGATGTGCACTTAGCACTAGCATTCAACCCATCTCACCTTGAGATCGTTAACCCTGTTGTTATTGGTTCTGTTAGAGCTCGTCAAGATCGCTTAAGTGATGATGATGGCTCAGCAGTGTTACCGATTTCAATTCATGGAGATTCTGCGGTCGCAGGACAAGGTGTCGTTGCTGAAACCTTTAATATGTCTTTGGCGCGTGGTTACTGCGTTGGTGGTACGGTACGTATCGTCATTAATAACCAAGTTGGTTTTACGACTTCGAATCCTCGTGATACGCGTTCGACTATGTACTGTACTGACATCGCAAAAATGGTCCAAGCACCTATTTTCCATGTGAATGCTGATGACCCTGAAGCCGTTGCTTTTGTTACGCGCATTGCGCTTGATTATCGCAATGAGTTTAAACGTGATGTGGTTATTGATTTAGTCTGTTACCGACGCCATGGTCACAACGAAGCTGATGAACCTAATGCAACGCAGCCTTTGATGTACCAAAAGATCAAAAAGCATCCAACACCACGTAAGCTTTATGCTGATGTGTTAATTGAACGCGGTGAATTTGATATAGAAACGGTTACTCAATTAGTCAATGAATATCGTGACGCTCTTGATCATGGCGAAGTTGTCGTGAAAGAGTGGCGTCCAATGGCGTTGCATTCTGTTGATTGGTCACCGTATATTGGCCATGAATGGGATATGCCTTGGAATAGCAAAATTGATCTGGGGCGTTTAAAAGATTTAGGTAACAGAATTTGTCAGTACCCAGAAAGTCATAAGCTGCAAAGCCGTGTTGATAAAATATACAATGATCGTCAAGCGATGGTAAGTGGTGAAAAGCCGTTGGACTGGGGGATGGCTGAAACACTTGCTTATGCGACATTGGTCGATGATGGCAAGCGTATTCGTATTTCTGGGCAAGACTCTGGGCGTGGTACTTTCTTCCATCGTCATTCGGTATTGCATAATCAAAGCGATGCAAGCACCTATATTCCTTTAGCCAATATTCATGACAAGCAAGGTCCATTTGAAGTGCTCGATTCTGTTCTTTCTGAAGAAGCGGTATTGGCATTTGAGTATGGCTATGCAACAGCAGAACCAAGCGGCTTAACGATTTGGGAAGCGCAGTTTGGTGACTTTGCTAATGGTGCTCAAGTTGTTATCGACCAGTTTATTTCTTCTGGCGAACAAAAATGGGCGCGCTTGTGTGGCTTAACTATGCTTTTACCTCATGGTTATGAAGGCCAAGGTCCAGAGCACTCATCAGCCCGTTTAGAACGTTACTTGCAGCTATGTGCAGAACAAAACATGCAGGTTATTGTTCCATCAACGCCAGCTCAGGTTTACCACATGCTACGTCGTCAAGTGGTTCGTCCGATGCGTCGACCGTTGATTGTAATGTCGCCGAAATCTTTGCTACGTCATCCGCTATGTATATCAACGCTTGAAGATTTAGCCGAAGGTTCATTCTTACCAGCAATTGGTGAAATTGATAACCTTGATGCAGCTAGAGTAAAACGTGTGGTGTTCTGTTCAGGTAAAGTTTACTACGACTTACTTGAGCAACGTCGTAACAACGAACAAGATGATGTTGCGATAGTACGGATAGAACAGTTGTATCCATTCCCTAAAGAGGAAGTGGAAGCAGCCATTGCTCAGTACACTAATGTTGTTGATTACGTATGGTGCCAAGAAGAGCCACAAAACCAAGGTGCTTGGTACAGTAGCCAACATAACTTCCGTTCTGCCATTCCAGCAGGTGCTGATTTGAAATATGCAGGGCGTCCAGCATCTGCTTCACCAGCGGTTGGTTATATGTCAGTACACTTGAAACAACAAAAAGCGTTGGTTGAAGACGCTCTGACCCTAGCTTAAAGAACTAGAAGTAAAAGGAAGATACAGATATGACAATTGAAATTCTGGTTCCAGATCTACCTGAATCAGTTGCAGATGCAACCGTAGCAACATGGCACAAAAAGCCAGGCGAAGCGGTTGAACGTGATGAAGTTATTGTTGAAATTGAAACTGATAAAGTTGTACTTGAAGTTCCCGCTCCTGAAGCTGGTGTACTTGAAGTCATTGTTGAAGAAGAAGGTGCAACAGTACTTTCTAAGCAGTTGTTAGCTAAGTTGAAACCGGGTGCCGTCGCTGGTGAACCAACGAAAGATACAACGAGTGATACTGAGCCTTCACCTGATAAGCGCCACAAAGCAACGTTAACCGAAGAGAGCAATGACGCTTTAAGCCCAGCCGTTCGTCGTTTGCTTGCTGAGCATGGTTTGGAAGCTAGTCAGGTTAAAGGTACAGGGGTTGGTGGACGCATCACTCGTGAAGACATTGACGCTCATCTGGCTAATGCGAAAAAGGCTGCTCCAATGGTTGAAGCTGCTCCAGTGCAAGCTGACGCCCGTAGTCAAAAACGTGTGCCAATGACTCGTTTGCGTAAGCGTGTTGCTGAGCGCTTATTGGAAGCGAAAAATAGCACCGCGATGTTAACGACATTCAACGAAGTAAACATGAAACCGATCATGGATCTTCGCAAGCAGTATCAAGGCTTGTTTGAAGAGAAGCATGGTATTCGTCTTGGCTTTATGTCGTTTTATGTCAAAGCGGTGACTGAAGCGCTCAAGCGTTACCCTGAAGTGAATGCTTCTATTGATGGTGAAGAAATTGTTTATCATAACTATTTCGATATCAGCATGGCTGTTTCTACACCACGTGGTCTTGTGACGCCAGTCTTAAAAGATTGTGATACATTGAGCCTTGCTGAAATTGAAAAAGGCATCAAAGAGCTTGCAATCAAAGGTCGTGACGGCAAGTTAACGGTTGAAGAATTGACTGGTGGTAATTTTACTATCACGAATGGCGGTGTGTTTGGCTCGTTGATGTCGACGCCAATCATTAACCCGCCACAAGCTGCAATTCTTGGTATGCACAAAATCCAAGATCGTCCTATGGCTGTCGACGGTAAAGTGGAAATTTTGCCAATGATGTACCTAGCACTATCTTACGATCATCGCCTTATCGATGGACGTGAATCGGTTGGTTTCCTTGTGACAATCAAAGAACTACTTGAAGATCCAGCTCGTCTATTACTAGACGTTTAAGTTGAGTTTTCAACACTGGCGTCTGTAACAGTCGCCAGTAACCTTAAGGCTAAGCATGCTCACGTTTAGCCTTCATTTAAGCAAGAGTACCAATGCCTTCGCTTAATTTGAGAAGCACCCTACAGACGTACAGCACAGCAGAGGCTGTCGCTTTATGGAAATAATAAATCCCTTAAGGGATAAACAAACGGAATAACATAATGAATTTGCATGAATATCAAGCCAAACAGCTGTTTGCAGAATTCGGTTTGCCTGTACCAGAAGGTTATGCCTGTGATACGCCACAAGAAGCTTTTGAAGCTGCGGGTCGTATTAGTACAGCCAAAAAAGTCGTCAAATGTCAGGTACACGCTGGTGGTCGCGGTAAAGCGGGCGGCGTTGAGTTGCATGACACCAAAGATGGTGTTAAAGATTTTGCCCAGAAATGGCTAGGCAAGAATCTTGTCACTTACCAAACAGATGCAAATGGTCAGCCTGTATCTAAAATTTTGGTAGAAGAAGCTTCAAACATAGCGAACGAACTTTACCTTGGAGCGGTTGTCGACCGTTCATCTCGTCGTATCGTATTCATGGCATCTACGGAAGGTGGTGTCGAGATTGAAAAAGTGGCAGAAGAGACACCTGAACTGATTCATAAAGCCGCGATTGATCCACTTGTAGGACCGCAGGCTTACCAAGGCCGTGAACTGGCATTCAAACTTGGGCTTGAAGGTGATCAAATCAAGCAATTTGTAAAAATCTTCATGGGTCTTGGCAATATGTTTGCACAATATGACCTTGCCCTGCTTGAGATTAACCCGCTTGTTATTACCGCTGAAGGTAATCTGCTTTGTCTCGATGGTAAAATTAACATCGACTCTAACGCGATGTACCGCCAGCCGAAATTGCGTGAGATGCATGATCCATCGCAAGAAGATGAACGTGAAGCTCATGCAGCTCAGTGGGAACTTAACTATGTCGCCCTTGAAGGCAACATCGGTTGTATGGTCAATGGCGCCGGTCTGGCAATGGGAACGATGGACATCGTTAACCTGCATGGCGGTAAACCGGCAAACTTCTTGGATGTTGGTGGTGGCGCAACAAAAGAGCGTGTAACAGAAGCATTTAAGATCATTCTTTCTGATTCAAACGTTAAAGCCGTGCTTGTTAATATCTTCGGTGGCATCGTTCGTTGTGACTTGATTGCTGACGGTATCATTGGCGCTGTAGAAGAAGTGGGTGTTACGGTTCCTGTCGTTGTGCGCCTTGAAGGTAACAACGCGCCGCTAGGCTCTCAAAAGCTGGCGGAAAGTGGTTTAAACATCATTGCTGCGACTTCTCTAACTGAAGCTGCGGAAAAAGTAGTTGCTGCGGCGGAGGGCAAATAATGTCGGTACTAATTAATAAAGATACAAAAGTTATCTGCCAAGGGTTTACTGGTGGACAAGGTACGTTCCACTCAGAACAAGCGATTGCCTACGGTACTCAAATGGTCGGTGGCGTTTCTCCTGGTAAAGGTGGCCAAACCCATTTAGGTCTTCCAGTATTTAATACAGTACGTGAAGCTGTTGAAATAACTGGCGCGACAGCCTCTGTTATCTATGTTCCCGCTGCTTTTTGTAAAGATGCGATCCTAGAAGCGATTGATGCAGGCATCAAACTGATTGTTACTATCACGGAAGGCATCCCAACTCTTGATCTTCTTGATGTAAAAGTACGTCTGGACGAATCTGGCGTACGTATGATCGGCCCTAACTGCCCAGGTGTTATTACACCGGATGAATGTAAAATTGGTATTATGCCAGGCCATATTCATAAGAAAGGTAAGGTCGGTATTGTATCTAGATCAGGTACTTTGACTTATGAAGCAGTAAAGCAAACCACGGATGAAGGCTTTGGCCAATCAACCTGTGTTGGTATCGGTGGTGACCCAATTCCAGGCTCTAACTTTATTGATATTCTTAAACTGTTTGAAGAAGATCCGGAAACTGAAGCGATTGTTATGATCGGTGAAATTGGTGGTACCGCGGAAGAAGAAGCGGCGGCATTTATTCAAGATAATGTGACTAAACCGGTTGTTTCTTATATCGCTGGTGTAACGGCTCCTCCAGGTAAACGTATGGGCCATGCGGGCGCGATTATTTCTGGTGGTAAAGGTACGGCAGAAGATAAATTTGCTGCTCTTGAAGCGGCTGGCGTTAAAACAGTAAAAAGTTTGGCAGATATCGGTAAAGCACTTCGTGAAGTGACTGGCTGGTAGCTCTCTCACTACTGACTGAGCAATAAACCCCAGATAAAATCTGGGGTTTATTATTTTTATAGGTAAGGGTTTTAGCGTTTTACAAATTGACTACACATAAACATACAGCTTGCACTGATCACAACGGAAGGACCAGCTGGTGTATCAAAATGCCATGAAAGAGTTAAACCACCTAGTACAGCTAATGCTCCAATAACGGAAGCAATGAAAGCCATTTGTTCTGGAGTGGTGGACAAACGTCTGGCGGTTGCTGCAGGTATAATCAGTAGCGATGTCATGATCAAGGCACCAACAAATTTCATACCCAAAGCTATAACAACACCAATCAGCAGCATTAAAATAAGTCGCATCAGATCCACGTTGATGCCTTCGACAAAGGCTAGCTCTTCATTTACTGTGGTTGAAAGTAATGGTCGCCAAAAAATCAATAATAAAATACAGACAGCAATGACACCTGACCAAATAAACATGAGGTCTGTGATATTAACCGCGAGCAAGTCACCAAATAGATAACTCATTAGATCAATGCGTACATTATCGAGAAAACTCACGGCAATTAAGCCAACAGATAATGAGCTGTGCGCCAAAATACCAAGTAATGTATCAGTTGCCACTAACTGCTGTTTTTGCATCGTAACAAGAATGATGGCAAGACCAAGGCAGCAAACGAGTAACGCTAGATAAAGGTTTATATCTAATAAAAAGCCAAGCGCCAGTCCCATTAAAGAGGCGTGTGCTAATGTATCGCCAAAGTAGGCCATCTTACGCCAAACAACGAAAGAACCTAGTGGTCCTGCAAGAATGGCAATACCGATACCCGCAAGTATTGATGGGAGAAGAAATTCAATCATGATGGTGACCGTGTGAATGATTAGGGCAGCAAGTCGCATCGCCCTTTACTGGTTGACCGGCTAAGTCATGGTGATGATGCTTATGTTGATGGTGGTAAAACGCAAGCGTTTCACGGTTACTTGTACCAAACAGAGCTATGTAACTTGGGTGCTGCGTGATCGCTGCAGGAGAGCCAGAGCAGCAAATATGATGATGTAAGCATATGACATCATCAGTTTTAGCCATCACTAAATGTAAATCGTGTGAAACCATAAACACACTGCAACCAAAGCGGTGGCGTATAGCATCAATGAGGTCATAGAGATCGATCTGGCCTTGAACATCAACGCCTTGGGCTGGTTCATCCAAAATTAGCACAGCAGGTCGCTGTAAAAGGGCGCGAGAAATTAAAACTCGCTGAGTTTCTCCCCCGGATAACTTGTGCATATCGTTATTTAGTAAATGTTCAGCGCCAACAAGTCTCAGCGCATCTAATAACTCTTGCTTACTGAAATTGCCCGCCAAGCTTAAAAAACCTTTAACTGGTAAGGGTAACGAGTCATTGAGCTTTAGTTTTTGTGGAACATAGCCAATTTTAAGTTTTTTTGCCCGAGTAATCGTACCGCTGTTTTGTTTTTGCAGCCCTAATAAAACTTTGACGAGTGTTGATTTACCTGCACCATTGGGACCGATCAACGTTGTAATTTTGCCTTTTTCCAGACTAATGCTGATATTGTCTAAAACACGACGATCATTAAAGTCTACGCAAATATCTTGCAGTTGAATTAAGCTGGACATGAATGGAACTTATTTGCAATTAGGAAGTGTTATAATGTAACATTTCGCTCTCTTTAACGCTATATACCGAATGGAAAAACTACCATGTTGCGTCAAATCGCCTACTGTTTATGCTTAGCTACCTTATCACCACTGGTTTGGGCTAATACCGTTTTGACAAGTATTAAACCGATTCAAATGATCACCTTTGAACTGACTAAAGGCGTCACAGAACCAACGGTATTACTTGGTTCCAACACATCACCTCATGATTACGCAATGCGCCCGTCTGATGTAAAAAAGATAAGAGCAGCCGATTTAGTGATTTGGTATGGCGAAGATTTAGAGCCATTTTTAAGTAAAACCTTACAAACACACCATAACGTCTTAACCATTAGTCAAATACCTGAACTAAAGTTAAGAGAATTCTCTGGTGATCACCATGACCATGATGGACATAACCATGGAACTCATGATCCTCATTTTTGGCTTGGGGTTGAGCAAGCTAAACAGGTCGCTAGTGCAATCACAGAGCGCTTAAAGAGCACTGATGTAGATAATGCGCTGCTATACCAAGCTAACTTAGAAAATTTCTTAAATGAAATAGCTATCACTAACCGAAATATTGTTCAGCAGTTGAGTTCGGTTAAACATAAAGGTTATTACGTTTTTCATGATGCTTATGGATATTTTGAGCAACAATATCAGTTAAATAATATAGGTCACTTTACCGTTAGCCCAGATCGAAAACCTGGGGCTAAGACCCTGATCAACATTAAAAATTCACTTGCGAAAAATGAAGCTAAATGTGTTTTTTCAGAGCCACAGTTTACTCCAGCTGTTATCGATACCGTGACTCGAGGTAGCCAAGTGAATAGCGGTGTGCTCGACCCGTTGGGTATGGATATAGATGTGAAAAGTGGCAGCTATTTTGAGTTGCTGAACCAGTTGAGTAATAGCATTTATGGCTGCTTGTCTGAATAGATGCACGCTGTATTGTTTGTTGTGCATTTACTTGTGGTCATTTTCACTAAATATTATTGTTTTATTTGTGCCTTAACTTCAAAAAATTATAAGTTTAGCTAGAATAGTTGATAATTATCGTCGCAAAAAAACGTTTAATAATTAGGCGTATCCTCGATTAAGGCTCTGCTGTTGAAAGGAACATTTTTGTATTCCAAATATTTGAGTCAGGTTTTGTGCTTACTACTTCTGTTATTGGCGTGGTATGCCCAAGCTCTGGACAAAGCCCCTTCGATTTTTTACCCCTTGCCAACCCAAGCTCAAGGCAAAGTCTTTGTGGCCCAAAACTTATTCTTGGGTGATGAAGGGGGAATATGGATACACGATGTTCACGGTAAAGTTGTGTTCTTTGATGGACAAAATATCCTCCCTCGTCGAGGTTCAGTACTGGCACAAGACAGTGGTCACATTGCTTATTTCGATAATGCTTTTTGGTCTTACGTTGAGAATGAAGTTTACCGTACTTACCCTGCCCAACACCGAGAGCTTGTTTTTAGCCTTACAGCTGGTTCAGTTATAAAAAATATAGGTGCTTCTAACGGTTTTATTTGGTTAACCGATGACGCACATTTTTACACCTATAATATCCAGACAAAAAGAATTGATACTTATCCGTTGTCGGATATGTATCAATTCAACCAAGTCAGTCAATTGACAATCAATGATGCTAAATTTCTATTGTCAAAGTGGGTGCTAGCAACCAATGCTGGTGTTTATTTATCTGATGGAGAAAGCTTTTCTCATGTATTGAGCTCGAAGAAGCATTTTATTGAAAAGCTTTATTTTTCTACAAAAAACAGAGAGCTTATCGTTGGTACGCTGAACGGAGCGCTCATTATCGATATAAAAAATCCAAATTCCCAACAACCAAAACGGATTGGATATTCACACGTATTATCATTGGCCGAAACCGACAACGAATATTGGGTTGGCACTGAAGATGGTCTATTCGTCTACTCATTTCTGACCAACAATATAGTTAAATTGGAAAGTAATGATCAAGACAGCAATGGTTTACCAGGTAATCAAATTTACTCTTTAGTCAATGATTTACAAGGCGGTATTTGGATAGCAACGGATAAAGGAATTCGCTATTTTTCGCTTTTTGGGTTTCGTTTTGAACGCAACCAGCAACCGCAGTTAATTCATAATCAAATTAAGAAAATTGTTCCGCGGTTAGATAAAAAAGGCTACTGGGTATTAACCAATCAAGGTCTCTACCAATTCGATAGTAATTGGAACAAGATTAAGCTTTTGTTTAACTTGTCAATAAATGATTTTGTGCAACTGAGTAACACATCGCTATGGCTTGCCACCCATGAAGGTCTTGTTGTCTATAACTTAGAAACCGAGGCGGAGGAATCCTCTCATTTGCCCTTAAATCTACGCACGACAGGTATCCTACATCTAACCCTTGATAATAACGGTTTATTATGGGGAGCGAATGAGAACCAACTGTGGTCCTATGATGTTGGTGCTAATACGTTGACTAATTACGGTATCGATTGGTTTGTTGACGCCTTTCTGCCAGCTAAAGTGAGCTTATTAAAAGCGACTCAGCGTGGTCTGTTTATCGGGACAGACCATGGTGTTTATACCTTAAATCAAGGTAAGATCGTTTTTCGACGGCCAACAAGTGGTTATGGGCGCAGTGTCAATATACTTGAAGGGAGCAATGGGGATATCTGGTTTGCGAGTAGTTACGGTTTGTTTAACCTTTCTCATGACAGGAATGAATTTAATTCAATCCCTTTGGCCGAGGATAATATCAGCCCTAAATGCTTAGCCGAATCACAAGAAGGAATATGGCTGACTTCATCGAATGGTATCTCTCTTTATAACCAACAAGGCGATATAAAAAAACACTATGCTGCACCTCACGGTCTTATTCATAATGAATTTCAAAGTGGGGTTTGTACATCAAGTATTATTGATAATAAAGCGTGGTTGTTGTCTGGTTCCCGTTTTGGTCTGCTTAAGGTCTCACCGGGTAAACTTGTTACGGCTCCCCCCCCAAATACGTCGATTATTTTTAGCCAAATAAGTATCGATCATACGCCAGTGATGATTGGTCGTAGCCGTTTTCACCCTCTAGAACTGAAATATGGTAGCTCGATTAGTTTTTTATTTGGTTCTTTACCTGAAGCCCGAACCCAATCGCTTGAATTTCGTATTGAAGGTGATGGGCAGTGGCAACCGCTAGAGGGCTCGCAATTAACGCTGGATCATTTACTTCCTGGTGACTACCGAATTTTAGTTAGAGACCACACTCAATATCCACAAAACAGCACAATGAACAGCTTATCATTTGTTGTTGCTAAGCCGTGGTATCTTTCATCATGGGCAATATTGTTTTACAGCATTATAGTATTGGGCTGTGTTGCTGTAGCCTCTTTATGGCGTTCGCATTGGGTGGCGAAGGCGAACCGAGAATTGAAATTACAAGTGGCATTGAAGACGGAACAATTACGCCATCAAAGTAAAATTGTACTCACTAACAACCACCAATTACGTAAGCAGCTACAAATTCGACATGTTTTTGTGGAACAGATGCTAGATTCAATTTCACCTACTCTAGATCAGTTGATTTATCGCACCCAACTCAATCAACTTGGTCGCTTAGAGCGTCTTGCACAAAAAGTGAAACGAGAACTTACGCTATTACGGAATGTGAGAAGTGATAAAGCTTCCACTCAGCAAATTTATGATTTATCGATCATTCTCAACTCATCAATCGACAGTTGGCGAGATGAATTCGATAAAGCCGAAATCACATTAGTCGTAAATAATGAGCTCAAGCAATCTTATGTTGAATCTGAAAGCTTTAATTTTGATTTAATTTTCAATATGTTACTGTCTAATGCTGTTAATCGTCTATATCGAAATCAGTCATTACAGATCCACTGCTATGAGCGTGAAAGACGTTTATTTGTTGTTATTATTGATAGTGGTGAGCAAATGATGGACTCAAGCGTTGACGGCTCTACTTCCGGTTTTGAACAAGAAGGGTTACATCAATTAATGCGATCTTCAGGTGGTGAAATCCATATTTTTTCTTCTTCAGAGCGAAACTTGACAGAGCTGTCTTGGCCTAGTGTGGATTTATTAACAGAAGAGTCTGAAGCCATTGAACTGGAAGATGCCGCTGAGAAGGTAACGATTGACCCGCTGGAGAAAGAGTGGCTCAAAAAAGTTGAACTGCTGATACAGCAATACTATTCCGACCCTGAATTCAGTACATCATCGGCCGCTAAGCTCTTATTTGTTTCAGAGAGAAGCCTTCAACGACGTTTTAAAGCTGTTACTGGAAAGACCTTCAAAGAGTATTTGAAGGAGGTTCGCTTAGAAAAAGCATGTCAGCGTTTATTAGCTGGTGAAAAAATATCTCAAGTTGCTTTCGACTGTGGCTTTAATGATCCCTCCTACTTTAGCCAAAGATTCAAACATCACTTTGGTTTATCTCCGACTCAGTTTATTGATGACAACGAGTAAAAAAACTAACCCCATAAGCTATAGCGAGCTCAAGAACGTTTTGTAGCGAGCATGATGACTGAAAATAGATATAGATATGCCTAAGAGTATGTTGACTGAATTGTCTTATTCGAAGAGAAAGTTTTGATGTGATGATAAAAAAATATCGTGGTATAGCCGGGGGGACTATACCACGGGCACCAAAGGTGCCTTCGCTTGCTGCCGGAGTGATATGAGTTAGCCTCACATCACCTCTGGATTCATATCAAAGGAGAAGTTTCCTTTCGATGGGTTCACTATATGACTAATCACTTATTTCACTTATAAAATTAACGACAAGATGCCATAAGAAAAGCGACATAGTTCGATATTCTTATAACATTATGATTTTAAATATAAAAATAGAAATGTCGTAAGCATGAGTTCATTTTTTTGTTTATTTGTTATTTTATGAAAAGGCAATTTAACGTTTTTGACGTGATATGTTTTAACAAAAGCAACGTTTTGATTTGCGCAATCTTTGATTTCACTCAAGAACATTAGACGTATCAACGTGTATTATTCATGTTAATAAAAATATTTCTCATTACCACTACCATTGAGAGTGCTATAAATGAAACTATCTCAATTAAAAGCAGGGGAAAGCGCAAATATTACGGCGTTTTACCAACTTCCAAACGATGTTCGCAAAAAATTGATGGTGATGGGATTGTTGCCTCAAACTGCGGTGACTTTAGTTCGACGAGCTCCAATGGGAGACCCACTTCAAATTGAAGTAAGAGGAGTGTCATTAGCTGTGCGTGAAAAAATCGCAGCTTGTATTGAGGTGGAGAAAGCCTAATGCAATATCAAATTCTAACCGTTGGTAATCCCAATAGTGGAAAAACAACATTATTTAACGGCCTGACAGGTGCAAAACAACAAGTTGGTAACTGGGCTGGTGTAACCGTAGAGAAAAAAACAGGCTACTATTCTCACTCTGGCGATGAATTTAAATTAACCGATCTGCCGGGTATCTATGCTTTAGATAGTGGCAATGACAGCAATAGTATCGATGAGTCTATTGCTTCTAGAGCGGTATTGACTCATCCAGCGGATCTCATTATCAATGTTGTCGACGCGACTTGCCTTGAACGTAGCTTATACATGACGCTGCAACTTCGTGAATTAGGGCGTCCGATGATTGTCGTTTTGAATAAAATGGATGCTTTGAAGCGAGAGCGACAACGCCTTGATATTAAAAGACTTGAAAAGATATTGGGTTGCCCGGTATTCATGCTGTCGGCTACTAGTAAAGAGCAGGTCAATAGCTTCAAAGAGAAATTGCACAAATTATTACTGCAAGGCGTTGCTCTTAAAGAACTGGTACTTGACTATGGTTTTGCATTTGAACGATCAATTGAAAAAATATCGGCAGCTTTTCAGCATCAAGAAGTGGTTGCGCGTGCATTGGCTATTCGTGCTTTAGAAAATGATTTGTTGGTGATTAATAGTTTACCTGAGTCACAGCGTGCTCTTGTTCGTAGAGAGCAAACATCAAGTGGTTTAGATATCGACCTACATGTTGCTGATACCAAATACACTTTTTTACATGAGCAATGTAAAAAAATTCGTCAAACCGAAGGAAAATTAAGCCATAACTTCACTGAAAAAGCCGATAAATTCATTTTAAATAAATGGATTGGCGTACCATTTTTCTTTGTAGTCATGTATCTAATGTTTATGTTCTCTATCAACATTGGTAGCGCATTCATTGACTTTTTTGATATCGGGGTCGGTGCATTATTGGTTGATGGTGGGCATTATCTACTGGATGACCATTTACCAATTTGGTTAGTTACTGTGCTTGCTGATGGTTTAGGTGGTGGTATTCAAACGGTTGCCACCTTTATTCCTGTCATTGCTTGTTTATATCTTTTCTTGGCTATTTTGGAGAGCTCGGGCTATATGTCTCGTGCCGCATTTGTGCTGGATAAAGTAATGCAGCGTATCGGTTTACCAGGAAAAGCTTTTGTGCCGTTAGTCCTAGGCTTTGGTTGTAATGTTCCTGCGATTATGGCAACCAGAACATTAGATCAAGAGCGCGAGCGTAAATTGGCCGCGTCAATGGCACCGTTTATGTCTTGTGGTGCACGCTTACCTGTATATGCATTATTTGCCGCGGCCTTCTTTCCTGAAAGCGGTCAGAATGTGGTCTTTGCGCTTTATTTATTGGGTATCTTGGCGGCAGTTTTCACTGGGCTTATTTTGAAGCACACACTTTTTCCTGGTTCCAGTGATAGTTTAGTGATGGAAATGCCTGACTATGAGATCCCTACCGTCCAAAACGTGCTGATCAAAACGTGGCAAAAATTAAAGCGTTTTGTTTTAGGCGCAGGGAAAACCATTGTTGTTGTCGTGACCATTTTGAGTTTCTTAAACTCAATTGGTATCGATGGTAGCTTTGGCAATGAAGACAGTGACAATTCAGTATTGTCTAAAGCGGCGCAAGTTGTGACTCCAGTATTTGCACCTATAGGTGTTAATCAAGACAACTGGCCTGCAACGGTAGGTATTATCACGGGTATTTTTGCCAAGGAAGCGGTAGTCGGTACTTTGAATAACTTGTACACATCAGCCACCAGCGATGAGGGTGAGTATGACCTTGTAGCAAGTCTGCAAGAAGCAGTAATGTCGATACCTGAAAACTTAATGGGGTTAAGTTTTTCTGATCCACTAGGTATTGAAGTTGGTGACTTAACGGACAGTAACGCTATTGCAGAAGAGCAAGCGGTAGATGCTTCAATTTTTGGCAACCTAAAGCATCATTTTGTGACCGGTCATGCGGCGTTTGCTTATCTGATTTTTATCTTACTTTATACGCCTTGTGTCGCGGCAATGGGAGCTTATGTTCGTGAGTTTGGTATGAAATATGCCCGTTTTATTGCGATTTGGACCATGGGGTTGGCCTACGGTAGTGCGACATTGTATTACCAAGCAAGCCACTTTATGCAGCAACCTGTGAAAAGTTCACTTTGGATCGGTGTAATAGTCATTACGAGTCTATTGATATACCAAACACTGAAGATTCGTGGGCGTAAATTACAATCGTTACTGGAGATACAAGCCGCATGATATTGACTGAGTTAAAAGGTTACATTGAAGAGAATGGTATTGTCAGCCGTGCTGACCTCGCCAAGAAATTTTCAATGAGTGAGGATGGGGTAGATGCAATGCTGAATGTCTGGATTAAAAAAGGGATTATTTCACGCACCATCGATACCAATAAAGCACATCATGTGACAAGGGTGCGTTATGCACTGAACCGCAATGATGGCTTATCACTAACGGTAACTTTGTAACTTCGTTAATGGTTCGATTTTTAAAAGCCGCTAAATTATCAGCGGCTTTTGTGTTTAAGCTTTATTAAAAATTGAACTTAATGAAAGTACATTCTGTATTATTCTCAATAGTTCGCACTGTTCTTGCTCGGTGCGCATTACGCCTTGAGTATTTCCCCAAATAGGACCAGGCCAAGCAATATCACTTTTGAAGCGAGCGATATGGTGAATATGAAGTTGAGGCACCATATTACCTAGTGCACCTAGGTTCAATTTGTCGGGGCAAAATGTTGCTTCAAGTGCTTGGCTAACCGCTTGTGATTCAAGCAAAAATTGCTGTTGTTCATGCATGGGTAAGTGGTGTAATTCTTTTAAGTTTGCTCGTTTAGGGACGAGAATAACCCACGGAACCGCGTTATCTTTGTGTAATAAAGCTAAGCAAAGAGGAAACTGACCTATTAACGAAGTATCTTTAGTCAGTTGAGGGTGAAGTTCAAAATCCATAGCGCTATCCAATATAAGTCGTGTTTTACTAGATAAAATAAAAGGCTGGCGTTTGCCAACCTTTTATATTTTTCACATCAAATAATTACATACGATCTAGCGTATTTATACCTAGCAGTGATAAGCCTTGCTTGATGGTTTTCGCAGTAAGCGCAGCCAATTTTAGACGGCTTTGTTTGATGCTCTCATCTTCTGCTACAAGGATCGGGCAGGCTTCATAGAAGCTAGAGAATTGACCCGCAAGTTCGAATAGGTAGCTACACATAACATGTGGCTGGCCTTCACGAGCAACGGTTTGTACCGCTTCTTCAAATTGAAGTAGTTTAGCAATGAGAGCTTTCTCTTTTTCTTCAGTAACTTTGATTTCGCCAGTGAGGTTATCCATTGATACCCCAGCTTTTGCAAAAATAGATGCAACTCGAGTGTAGGCATATTGCATGTATGGTGCAGTATTTCCTTCAAACGCTAACATGTTATCCCAGTCAAATACGTAGTCAGTGGTACGGTGTTTAGACAAATCGGCATATTTTACAGAGGCCATCGCAACTGTATTTGCGATATTGGCTTTCTCATCTGCGGCGAGATCTGGGTTTTTCGATTCAATTAGTTTTGCAGCGCGCTCTTGTGCTTCATCGAGAAGATCAGTAAGGCGTACTGTACCGCCAGCACGAGTCTTAAATGGACGGCCATCTTTACCTAGCATCATACCGAATGCGTGGTGCTCTAGAGTGACTTCTTCAGGAACATAACCTGCTTTGCGAACAATGGTCCAAGCTTGCATTAGGTGCTGATGTTGACGAGAGTCGATGAAGTACAAGACGCGATCAGCGCCCAAGGTTTCGTAACGGTACTTAGCACAAGCGATATCGGTTGTGGTGTATAGGAAACCACCATCACGCTTCTGAACGATAACGCCCATTGGTTCGCCATCTTTATTTTTGTATTCATCTAAGAATACAACTTGTGCACCATCGTCTTCTTTAGCTAAGCCTTTCTCTTTCAGATCGGCAACGATAGTTGGTAGCATGTCGTTGTACATACTTTCCCCCATGACATCATCACGAGTTAAAGATACATTCAAGCGGTCATAGTTGCGCTGGTTTTGGATCATGGTGACATCAACCAGTTTCTTCCACATTTCAGCACAGTACGCATCGCCACTTTGCAGTTTTACCACATAGCCACGCGCTTTAGCTGCGAACGCTTCATCTTCGTCGTACAGTTTTTTCGATTCGCGGTAAAAGGCTTCAAGATCAGACAGTTCCATTGATACTTCGCCTGACTCTTGCTGTACTCGTTCAAGGTTGGCGATAAGCATACCAAACTGAGTACCCCAGTCACCGATATGGTTAGCGCGGATCACTTTATGACCGAGAAATTCTAATGTACGAACCACAGCGTCACCGATGATGGTAGAACGTAAATGACCAACGTGCATTTCTTTCGCAACGTTTGGTGCAGAGTAATCTGCAACGATGGTTTGCGTTTCAGCGGTTGCTACACCAAGGCGAGAATCAGCCAATGCTGCGTCTGCTTGTTTTGCTAGGAAAGCTTCATCTAGGAAGATGTTTAGGAAACCCGGACCTGCGATTTCAACTTTAGAAGCGATACCGTCTAGGTTTAGAACGTCCAATACTTTCTGAGCAAATTCTCGAGGGTTAGTGCCTAGTCGTTTAGCAACGCCCATAACGCCATTTGCTTGGTAGTCACCAAATTGTGGTTTTGCAGATTGGCGAACAGCCGCAGGGCTGCCTGCTGGTGCGCCAGCGGCTTCAAGAGCCTGAGATACTTTGTCATTAATAAGTGCTTGGATATTCACACGCGTGTCCTTCAATTCTGGGAATTGCAAAGGTATGCATTTTATTCACCGCATTGGGTGAATGCATATCTCGATTTTGTTCATAATTTGGCGCACATAATACCAATTTTATTAAGGCGCTTACAGGGACTAAATTAGGAAATTTTCTACTTTTCAAACCGATCTTGGTACTATTGGGCGAAAATCATTATTTTGGACCGTTTAAATGTTTGAACCTCTCATTGATGCACAACTTCACCCTGAGCAGTTAAAACAAAATATCATTCAATTTATGCATAAAATTCAATACTTAACGGAAATTTTGCATATTGATTTATCAAGCAATAAAGCCGATCACATCGCGTTGCGTATTAATGATCCTGACTTAGCAATATTGGCACATAAAGCTTGGCTTAATGAAGGAAGAGAGATTTCGAACGCTGAAATTAACGGGCGTCCTATTATTGTGCTTGAATTTTCATCACCATTACAGGTATTAGGTTGGTCAATTGAGTGTCTAGAACTGCCTTATCCGGTTCCTGGAAAAATTTACCCACAGCAAACTTGGGAACACATCGAGTTTGTTGTGCAGTCCAATGCGCAAACTGCTCAAGAATATCTGCATGACATACAGTCGCGTTATCCATCTCTGCAAGAGCAGTGGAATAAGCTTGAGTCAAAAGGGGTTAAAGTAAAATTATCGAGCCCAAAAGGAGAGGGGGAGCGGTTGAATAACCCGACAGTTGCCTTTAAGTGGCAGGGGATATGTATTAAGTTACACCCGCATTCATTAAAAGATATCGTAGCGTCAGAGCAAGCCTAACTTGCCCTGACTATTTTTGCTGCTAAATATATTAACCTAAATCGCAATCTTTAGGACGAAGCTGAAATTCTTCAATTGAGCCGATTTCTTGGCCTAAACTCAGCGTTTCAGCATCGTGATGAGCATTGCCTTGCGAGTGCATAATCAAGCGGTTTGCTGTTCTTGGTTTTAATTCATTAACGATAAAGCGAATCATATCACTGCGACTGAGTAACTTAAGTTCTTCCAAGACCAGCTCCCTTTGACCAAATCCGGCATCTTTATTACCAATGGCGACCCACAATCGTTGTGCTCGGCTACGTAGGGTTGGGTCTGGCGCTGAAATTTGATTCCACAGCCCGCGCTTACTGCTGTGCCATTGGTATTCATTAAGTTCAAGAAGCACCATGTAAAAAGCATTCAGAAATTCATCGACAGCGATAATTAACTCGCTAGGAGCCGCATTAGGCGATTGTACATAAAGCACAATACCTGGGTGTCGGTTGAGTGGCATATTGCCAGTGCCGACCATATAACCAAGCTGTTGCTTGGTGCGGATCTCGTGGAAGAAAGTCGCTGACATTAGATGGTTTGCCAGTGAATATAAGGCGATATTGCGCGCTGAGGTATCATCACATTGGTAGTACACCACTACTGCAGAGTCTTCTTGATCGCAATGAACCTCTCTTTGAAATGTCCCATTTTTTCCAAGCATGATCAGTGGGCGCAGTGACTCTTCATATTGTTGGTCTTTCACTCGCAATGCATTCTTCAATGTCTCGGCCATCGCTTGTGCATCTTTTCGTAACCAGTCTCCATACACGAACATTTCAACATGCAGCTGAGCTAAAATTTGATCAACAAAGTCACGTAACTCTTCTAACTTGATGTCTTTTAACGCCTCGAGTAGTACGGGGTGAGGAGGGTTGTTGGGTTGCAAAATCCCTGTCATGGCATTAAAAATCTGCGATATTGGGCGATCTTTAGTAGTATTACGCCAATTTCGTAAAAGTTGTTGTTTAATAGTTTTAAAACGACTTTCGCTGAAATTACGTTTGGCGAAGCGCTCTAAAATCATTTCCATCAATTGAGGTTGTTTTTGACTGAAGCCCGAAATAGTTAATGTAACGCCACCTTGGTGTGCGTACATGTTGTAGTTCATGCCGGCGATTTCAGCTTGGTAAGTCTCTTTGGCAAGCGAATCTAAAAACATTTCAACGCATAGACGTGTTTTGACGATATTACTCGGATTTGCAACTGAAATCGGGCTATCAATGGCGATGTAAATTACCCCTTTAGGTACCCTAAATTCTCTATCTTGCAAGTGCCACAAACGAAAACCTGGTAACTCTTCAATAATTTCAGGATATTCTGACTGTGACGGTTCCAAATCTTTTGGGTCTAAGTCGTAACTAATGAATGGATTGTTCGGTGGTAGTGAGGTCGCTATATCAATGGGTGTTGAAAATAGTGCGAGCTGTGAGTCGGAAAATCGCGTTACAGAATAAGGGGTTGAATACCATTTTACGTGTTTGCCATAAGCACCACCTTTGGCAACTAAAGTGGATCGTAGGTTGCGAGGCGTTAGATACGAAAGCATTTGTCGTAGAAGTTGTTCATCGTAACCCGCCATCATGTAGTCACCATAGATGGTGTCTTGCGGCTTGTAATGCTGCATATTCACCACTAAATGGCTCACCATATCTAATGGTCGAGTGGTTTCTTGAAAACGAAAAGCTGATTCAAGCACTGCTCTTTTTTCGTTATAGCGCCACTCATCTAGCCCTTGCTCGGCGATCAGGTTAATTTGGGTAAAGAGCGCTTGAATGATCACCTCAACATGATTTACTCCCTCGCGGGTGAGATTAAAACTGACCGAAAACTCGCGATAGTTACTACCGTTAGCGCCTCCCCCTGCTGATAAAGAGGTGATCCAACCTTTTTCTTTTAGGGCTAGCATCAGGCTCCCTTCACCCTCATAACCGAGTAAATGAGCGAAGTAAGACAATGGTTTTACTTCATAAAAATCATCCATGTTTGGCGTTGGGAAGCTTAGTATCAGTTTACGAAGTTCCTTTAATGGCTCGATTTGGATAAATACCCCGGTATGATCTTCCAACACAAAAGGTTCCGAGACAGATTTATGCCCAAGCTGCTGATTCAATATTGAAGAGAACTTTTCTTCTGCTAGCTGTTCAAGTTCATCTAGACTATGTGGGCCCAATAAAGCAAGCGTCATTAAATCGGCAGAGTAGTGTTGATTATGGAACTGGACGATTTCTTCGCGAATAGAAACGTCATTTCTGTCACACAGAGTATCTAAATTACCCACCGAGAATTTCGCAAAGGGGTGCGCAGGGTTGATGGTTTCTTTTTGCACCTGGTACAAGCGGCGAGAGTCGTCGTTGAGTTTGAGTTTAAATTCAGAATCGACGGCTTGCCTTTCTTTATCTAAGGCTTCTTCATTAAACAGGGGAGCACAGAAAAATTGGCTGAAGCGGTCGAGGGCTTTTTCGAACGTATTCGGGCTGACATCGAAGAAGAAACAAGTATGTTCTGTTCCTGTCCACGCATTATTGCTGCCACCATGTTGACTAATAAAACTTTGAAATTCGCCTACTTTCGGGTATTTTTCTGTGCCCAAAAACAACATGTGTTCGAGGTAGTGTGCAAGGCCTTCTCTATCTGATGGGTCATCAAAATGGCCGACATTGACCGCTAAGGCTGCCGCTGATTTTTGTGCATCATCGGCTTGAATTAGTAACGTTCTCAACCCGTTGGTCAATGTTACATAGCGATAATGGTGAGTGTCGTTTGGGCTTAAATGCACGGTGAATCTCCACAGAAAATGCTATTCTAATTATGGCGTTGAAACAGTTTGGTGCAAACAGTAAGCCGCGATTTTATGAACAAAATGTCATTTTAAGTCTTTGATCAACTTTAATAGACTGTTAACAAGGTCGAAGTCTTTGCTAGGTCTCCTGATATAATTGAAAATAATGCAGCGTAGACTGCCAACATGATAATCACTAGGAATGAGTAATGAAGATTTTTATTATGCGCCACGGAGAAGCTGAGCATTATGCCGCGAGTGACGCAGAAAGAGCCTTAACCGAAAGAGGGCAGCGCGAGTCAGTAGCTGTGGCCGTTGCTTGTGAGAAACAAGGTCTTCGTCACTTTGATAAGGTGCTTGTTAGCCCTTACCTAAGGGCGCAACAAACATGGGCATCTATTGCGTCATATTTTGAATCTGATGATGTGGTTACTTATGATGATATTACACCCTATGGACAAGCCGATACGGTCTTTGACTATGTTTCAGCGTTAGTGGATATCGAGCAGTTAGAGTCAGTTTTATTGGTCTCTCACTTACCATTAGTCGGTTATTTGGCCGCAGAATTTGTCACCGATCTTGTACCACCGATGTTTCCAACCTCGGGACTGATCGGCATCGACTATGATCCGCACACTATGCAAGGAAAGCAGATGTGGAGTATCCACCCTTAGTGAGGGCGGGTAAAAAACTCCCATAAGATGAATAACTAGGCTACGTTTGATCAATGAGAGTAACATTTATCATATGTAGCCATTATTTTGACTTTGTTGCTGGACTGAAAATTGCATCACAATGCCAACTCATTGTCATATATATCAATATTCATCAATAGATTGCTTGCTAGCCTATGAAATTCACACTCCCATTTGCGGATAGATTACCGTCAATACCACAACGTAGTATGCCTGCTATCGGTGCGCCGATTATGGTTTTGGCGACGTTGGCGATGGTTGTATTACCGATCCCCGCATTTTTGTTGGATCTGTTTTTCACGTTTAACATTGCCCTATCTATGGTAGTGCTATTGGTGACGGTTTATACCCGTAGACCATTAGATTTTGCTGCGTTCCCTTCGGTACTTCTTATTGCCACTTTGTTGAGACTAGCACTGAACGTTGCTTCCACTCGAGTTGTTTTACTGTACGGTCATGAAGGTTCAGGTGCGGCGGGTAATGTGATTGAAGCATTTGGTAATGTGGTTATTGGTGGTAATTATGCAGTTGGCCTAGTTGTCTTCTTAATTCTGATGATCATCAACTTTATGGTTGTGACTAAAGGTGCGGGCCGTATTTCAGAAGTAAGTGCTCGCTTTACCTTGGATGCATTGCCAGGTAAGCAAATGGCAATAGACGCTGACTTGAATGCGGGGTTAATCGATCAAGAGCAAGCACGTGTACGCCGTTTTGAAGTCACCAAAGAAGCTGACTTCTACGGTTCGATGGATGGTGCGTCAAAGTTTGTTAAAGGGGATGCGATTGCTGGTATCCTTATTTTATTTATTAACATTATTGGTGGGTTATCCATCGGTATGGCTCAGTATGGGCTGGGCTTTAAAGAAGCCATTGAAATTTATACCTTGTTGACCATTGGTGATGGTTTGGTTGCTCAAATCCCATCGTTACTATTGTCGATCGGGGCCGCTATCATGGTGACTCGTCAAAATACTGATGAGGACATGGGTGAGCAGGTTATTTTCCAGTTGTTCGACAACCCTAAAGCTTTGACCATCACCGCAGGTATTTTGGGTGTAATGGGTATTGTCCCGGGAATGCCACACTTTGCGTTTTTACTATTGGCAGCCTTGGCAGGTGGCGGTGCCTATTTAATGCAGCGCAAACAGAAGAAAGCGGCAGAAGAGAAACAATTGCCAGCTAAAGTTGATAGCGATACGCCTACACAAAAAGAGTTGTCGTGGGATGATGTTCAACCCGTTGATGTGATTGGCTTAGAAGTCGGTTACCGTTTGATCCCACTGGTCGACAGGGACCAAGGTGGCGAGTTGTTAGAGCGAGTAAAAGGTGTCCGTAAAAAGCTGTCTCAGGACTTTGGTTTTTTGATTCCCGCGGTGCACATTCGCGATAACTTAGAGTTAACTCCAAACAGCTATCGGATAACATTGATGGGCGTAGCCGTTGGCGAAGCAGAAATTCGTCCCGATCAAGAACTTGCGATTAACCCAGGGCAAGTGTACGGCGTCATTGATGGCGAGCGTACGGTTGACCCTGCTTTTGGCCTTGAAGCCGTGTGGATCAGAGAAGATCAACGCGAACATGCTCAAGCGTTAGGTTACACCGTTGTTGACTCTTCAACCGTTCTCGCTACACACCTTAGCCAACTTCTCACAAATAATGCTTCACAACTTATCGGTCATGAGGAAGTGCAAAATCTCATCGAAATGCTTGGGCGATCAGCACCGAGATTGGTGGAAAACTTTGTCCCTGACCAACTGCCACTTGGTACCGTCGTAAAAGTACTGCAAAACTTACTCAATGAAGCTATTCCTATCCGAGATATCAGAACCATTATTCAAACATTGGCTGAGTACTCAGGTAAGAGTCAAGAACCTGACATATTAACCGCAGCAGTTCGGATCTCATTAAAACGTTTAATTGTCCAAGAAATCAATGGAATAGAGCCTGAGCTGCCAGTGATTACACTCATTCCTGAGCTGGAACAAATATTGCATCAGACAATGCAAGCATCGGGCGGAGAGTCTGCGGGTATTGAACCTGGTTTAGCGGAACGCTTACAAGCTGCACTCAGCCATGCAACGCAAGAACAGGAATTAAAAGGTGAACCTGCGGTGTTACTAACCTCAGGCGTACTTCGTTCGACATTGGCGAAGTTTGTGAAAAACACAATACCGAATTTGCGTGTGCTCTCTTACCAAGAAATACCTGACGAGAAACAAATTCGAATTGTTCAAGCCGTCGGAAACTAACGGAACAGCCGCCAACTGATACATAAGGCTTTGCCCCTTAAACACGGATATCTGCTTTGAAAATAAAACGATTTTTTGCCAAAGACATGCGTACCGCACTGCTTCAAGTGAAAGAAGAACTTGGTGCAGAAGCGGTGATCATGTCGAATAAAAAAGTCGCGGGTGGCGTAGAAATTGTCGCCGCTGTTGATGGTGAGCAGCCAGCGCAGCAAAACAGTAACAAGCGTTACAGTTTTCAGCCTAGGCAGCAGGGATATACCCAGGTCACCCCGTCATTGAATAATGCTAATGCACCTCGTGAACTCGATGATGATCGTGTCAGCCTGAAAAATAGTGCTGATACTGGACGATCAATGACCAGACGTTTCGCGAATATGCTCAAGCAATACAGTACTCCGGGAAGCTCTGATTCAGAATATCGTTCAGAGAATGAAGATTCCTTGTCAGCATTGCTGCAACGTCAGTCGGGTTTTAAGCATTCTAATACCGGTCGAAATAGCCCAGAGCTGAATGCTGATTCACCGCTGGCGAAATTGATTGCTGAAGACAGAAGATCGGCATCTCGACCAGCACCAAAATTAGATCCATCCCGCTATGATCGCCAGCAAGTTAAAGAGCAGAATGCTGCAAACCCTGAGCTTGAAAACATGCGTGAAGAAATGACGTCGATTCGACGCTTATTAGAGCATCAAGTGTCTGGTCTCATGTGGCAAGAAGTCGAACGCCGTGAGCCACTTCGAGCAATGTTGATAAAAAGACTTGAGCGAATGGGAGTTTCACAAGAGTTAGCAGATCAACTGGCTTGTTATATCCCAGAAGACACACCACCACCAAAAGCGTGGAAAGCGTTACTTGGTTTAGTGGCTGATCAAGTCCCTGTTTCTAAACAAGATATTTTAAAACGTGGTGGTGTGGTAGCACTGCTGGGGCCTACGGGGGTGGGTAAAACCACTACAATAGCAAAACTGGCGGCTCGCGCAGCGATGGAATATGGAGCAGACAATGTAGCACTTGTTACCACTGATACTTATCGTATTGGTGCACATGAACAACTTTCCATTTATGGAAGAATTATGGGATGCCCTGTAAGAGTTGCTAAAGATTCCAATGAATTAGCCGATGTAATATATCAGCTACGTAATCGTCGCCTAATTTTAGTTGATACCGCTGGTATGGGGCAACGTGATGTTCGATTATCCGAACAGCTCGATACCTTAATGCAAGAGAGTAGTGAAGTGATTCATAGCTATCTTGTATTGCCGGCTACGGCTCAAAGAAAAGTACTACAAGAAACCATTGAGCACTTCAGAAGGATACCCCTTTCTGGGTGCATTATGACTAAACTGGATGAATCATTGAGTTTGGGTGAATTTGTGAGTGTTGTCGTTCAAAATGCGTTACCCGTCGCTTATATCGCGAATGGTCAACGTGTCCCCGAGGATATTGTGATTGCACAGCCGAAATACATAGTTGCAAAGGCAAATGAACTGCTAGAGAAGTCGACAGAAAATGAACCTCATTACTGGATCAGCGACTCCGAGAGATTCTAGGCGGCGGACAGATATGGCGAATAATATGATATATGACCAAGCGAGCGGTTTACGCCGCTTAACTCAACCGTCACTTACCAAAGTCATCTCTGTGACGGGTGGTAAAGGTGGTGTTGGTAAATCTCACGTGACACTCGGTATGGCGATCTGTATGGCTCGTCAGGGTAAGAAAGTCATGGTTTTGGATGCTGATTTAGGTCTTGCTAATGTGGATGTCATGCTTGGTATCCGACCGAAGCGGAATTTAGGGCATGTACTCGCGGGTGAGTGTGAATTAAAAGATGCTATTGTCGATGGCCCTTTTGGTATTCGAATTATCCCAGCGACATCGGGTACACAATCAATGACAGAGTTGTCACATGCGCAACATGTTGGTTTAATACGCGCTTTTGGTAGCTTAGAAGATGAAATGGATATCTTACTCATTGATACTGCAGCCGGTATCTCTGATATGGTGGTGAGTTTCTCTCGTGCAGCACAAGATGTGGTTGTTGTAGTGTGTGATGAACCAACTTCGATCACTGATGCATATGCGCTGATCAAACTTTTGAGCAGAGAGCATCAAGTTCAACGTTTTAAGATTGTCGCTAACATGGTCAGAAGTTATCGTGAGGGTAGGGAATTGTTCGCTAAATTAACTTTAGTGACAGAAAGATTCTTAAATGTGAGTCTTGAGCTTGTCGCTTGTATACCTTTAGATGATAAAGTACGCCAAGCCGTTAAAAGACAAAAGATTGTCGTCGATGCATATCCACGCTCGCCAGCGGCACTTGCAATTAGCTCACTGGCGAACAAAGCATTAACTTGGCCGATTCCTAGAACGCCAAGTGGACATCTAGAGTTTTTTGTAGAGCGTTTAATCAATAGAACAGAAAGTGTAGAGGAACCATTCGGTGAATAAAGCGCTTACTTATGACCAACACGGAAACCTTAATAGCCAACAAGCATTTTTGGAAAAATACTCTGTATTGGTAAAGCGTATTGCACACCACCTAATTGGACGCCTGCCGCCCAACGTATTAGTCGAAGACTTGATACAAGCGGGTATGATCGGCCTACTTGAAGCACAGAAAAATTATGATGGGACCAAAGGTGCAAGCTTTGAAACCTATGCAGGGATTCGAATTCGTGGGGCAATGCTTGACGATATTCGACGTGGTGATTGGGTACCACGCTCGGTTCATAAACATAATCGAGAAATTACCCAAGCTATTTCAGTACTGGAAGGTGAGCTGAATCGAGAGCCATCTGATACCGAAGTTGCAAAGTTTTTGGGTATGCCATTAGATCAGTACCATACTGTATTGACTGATATTAATTGCTCACGAATTGTCGGTATTGAAGACTTGGGCATTTCAGATGATGCAATATCCCCTTTAGATGACGATGAAGATAACTCGCCATTTAAGGGAGTTGCAGATGAATCGTTTCGTAAAGCATTGGTTGAATCAATAAAATCACTTCCAGAACGTGAAGCTTTAGTACTTTCGCTCTATTATGATGAAGAGCTAAACTTAAAAGAAATTGGTGAAGTACTTGGGGTTAGCGAATCTCGCGTTAGCCAAATACTAAGCCAATCTATGCAGCGACTAAGAGTAAAGTTAAGTTCTTGGACGCAAAATGACTAATATCACTGATTTCGAGCTCAGTGGAGGCAATTTTGAATAAAAACATGAAGATCCTTATTGTTGATGACTTTTCAACAATGCGCCGTATTGTTAAGAATCTACTTCGAGATTTGGGCTTCAATAATACCCAAGAAGCAGACGATGGCCTGACAGCGTTGCCTATGCTTAAGAAAGGTGATTTTGACTTTGTTGTGACTGACTGGAATATGCCAGGTATGCAAGGCATCGATTTGCTGAAAAGCATTCGAGCTGATGCAGGGCTAAAGCACTTACCTGTACTTATGATTACGGCAGAAGCAAAACGTGAACAGATCATCGAGGCTGCGCAAGCTGGTGTTAATGGCTATATCGTCAAACCATTTACGGCTGCTACGCTTAAAGAAAAGCTAGACAAAATTTTCGAGCGTTTATAAAGCTTTTTTTGCCATAGGCAAAAGGTATTCTATTCATTTTACGCGCGAAAAGGCTAATCGGATGATTTCATTAGAACAAGCAAAAGAGCTCGTTCAGCTACTAGAAAATGAACAGCAAGAACAGGCAGATCTGCTACTTAAAGACATCTATGACAATGCAAGCAATCCAATGCTGCAAGAAATAGGGGCTTTAACTAGGGAACTGCATGATTCTTTGAAACAGTTCAGTATTGATGAGCGAATGACGCAAATTGCCAATGACGAAATCCCAGATGCAAGGGACCGCCTTCAATACGTCATTGATAAAACAGAAGTGGCAGCGAATAAGACAATGGATGCAGTGGACAGATGCATGCCGATAGCCGACAACCTCCATGAAGGTTTGCTTCAAGTCCGTCCTCAGTGGAACGAATTAATGCATGGACGCATTGATCTCAATGAGTTCAAAGCGCTTTGTCACCGTATTGATGCATTGTTGTCACAAGTTGAAGGCAATAGCAGCGAATTACGTGGTCAGCTAACTGAGATTTTGATGGCGCAAGACTTTCAAGATCTGACAGGTCAAATAATTAGACGTGTAATTACTTTGGTTAATGAGGTTGAGGGTCGTCTTGTTGAAATCCTCACAGCCTTTGGTACTAACCAAATAGAACAAGAATCGGATAAGAAGAACGCTTCAATCGATCCTGAAGGTCCAATACTGAACCCTCACGAAAGAGAAGACGCGGTTTCATCTCAAGACGAAGTCGATGACTTGTTATCGAGTCTTGGTTTTTAGGGGTAACGTATGAGCTACGAATTAGACGAAGACATTCTTCAAGACTTTTTGGTTGAAGCAGGTGAAATTCTAGAATTGCTGTCAGAGCAATTGGTTGAACTTGAAAACAACCCTGAAGACAAAGATTTATTAAATGCAATTTTCCGCGGCTTTCATACCGTGAAAGGGGGCGCAGGGTTTCTTGCTTTAACTGAGTTGGTTGAAACTTGCCATGGTGCTGAAAACGTATTTGATATCTTGCGTAATGGTCAAAGAAGTGTGACATCTAGCTTAATGGATACGATGTTGCGTGCTTTGGATACCGTTAATGCGCAGTTCAGTGCAGTTCAAGAAGGGGAACCCCTTGAAGCCGCAGATCCTGTTTTACTCGATGAACTGCACAAACTTTGCCGACCTGAATCTGAAGATGAAGTCGAACAAGTCGTTGCTGATGCTGTTGTTGAAGACGAGCCAGTCATTGAAGAGTCACAACCGGAAACCACAGCTTCAGCTAATATTGTCGATTCAAATTCTATCGATGAAATTACTCAAGACGAATTTGAGAAATTACTGGATGAATTACATGGTAAGGGCACGGCACCTAACGCAGTTAGCTCTGCTCCGGTAGCAATACCTGAAGTAAAAACATCAAGTGTAAGCACGGCAAGCGGTGACATCACCGATGATGAGTTTGAGAAATTGCTTGATGAGCTGCACGGTGCAGGAAAAGGGCCATCGGTAGATGAGCCTAAAACTGTTTCTGAAACCCCAGTAACTCCTACAACACCAGATGCCAAGCCAACGCAAGGCGCTAGTGATGATTTGATGAGCGATGCTGAGTTTGAAAAACTACTCGATGAGCTACATGGTTCTGGTAAAGGGCCTTCTGTGGAAGAACTGGAAATAGCGACCAAGCCTGCCGCTGCGAATGTGCAGCCTACAGAGCCTGTAAAGCCAAAAGTACAAGTTGCAAAACCAGCCGAGCCAGCACCTAAAGTTATCTCAGAACCTGCGAAAGCTGCAACTGCTGTCGTTACAGATAAAAAAGAAGTCGTACCGGCCGCTGCTAAAAAAGCGCAACAAGCGGAAGCAACTGTCCGAGTTGATACCTCGACACTTGATATCATCATGAACATGGTTGGTGAGTTAGTATTGGTTCGTAATCGTTTGCTTAGCCTTGGCCTGAACAGTAATGATGAAGAAATGGCCAAAGCCGTCTCTAATCTTGATGTTGTGACTGCTGATTTACAAGGTGCGGTAATGAAGACCCGCATGCAGCCAATCAAAAAAGTGTTTGGTCGTTTTCCTCGAGTTGTTCGAGACTTAGCACGTAGTTTAAACAAAGACATCGTGTTGGAAATGCGAGGAGAAGAAACGGATCTCGATAAAAATTTAGTTGAAGCGCTTGCCGATCCATTGATCCACTTAGTGCGTAACTCAGTTGACCACGGTGTTGAAATGCCAGACGATCGCGTAAAAGCTGGTAAGTCTCGTACTGGTAAGGTTATTTTGTCTGCTTCTCAAGAGGGTGACCATATCGAACTCGCTATCGTTGACGATGGTGGTGGTATGAACCCAGACGTTCTACGTGGTATTGCGGTGAAACGCGGTATGATGGATGAGGATGCGGCATCTCGCTTATCAAACAAAGAGTGTTTCAACCTTATCTTCATGCCTGGTTTCTCAAGCAAAGAAAAAATTTCAGATATTTCTGGGCGTGGTGTGGGTATGGATGTTGTTAAAACAGCAATTAATACATTAAACGGCTCCATTGATATCGATTCTGAAATGGGCAAAGGCACAAAGATCACCATTAAAGTTCCTCTGACGTTAGCGATTCTGCCGACTCTAATGGTGGGTGTTGCTGGGCATCCGTTTGCACTTCCTTTGGCGAGCGTTAATGAAATCTTCCATTTAGATCTTAGCCGTACCAATATTGTTGATGGTCAATTAACTATCATTGTGCGTGAAAAATCGATACCACTTTTCTATCTGCAAAACTGGTTAGCTCCTCAAGCCGGTAAAGTCGAATTACGTAAAGGTCATGGCCATGTTGTTATTGTACAAATTGGCAGCCAACGAGTCGGCTTTGTTGTTGATGCACTAATTGGTCAAGAAGAAGTGGTCATTAAGCCCTTAGATAAGCTGCTTCAAGGCACGCCAGGTATGGCGGGAGCCACGATCACTAGCGATGGTCACATTGCACTGATATTAGATGTGCCAGATTTGCTTAAGCAATATGCGGCGGCTTCGCGGATATAATTTGAGCACTCAAGAATAAGGATACCCATGGCGATTAGAGTATTAGTCGTTGATGATTCAAGCTTTTTTAGACGTCGAGTGAGTGAGATTATTAACTCAGAAACTCGTCTTGAAGTCATTGATGTCGCTACCAACGGTAAAGAAGCTGTTGAGAAGGCGAGAAGCTTAAAGCCAGATGTCATCACAATGGATATTGAGATGCCGATCATGGATGGCATCACTGCTGTTCGTGAAATAATGGCACAGAACCCAATTCCAATTTTGATGTTTTCTTCACTTACTCATGATGGGGCGAAAGCCACTCTGGATGCGTTAGATGCGGGTGCATTAGATTTCTTACCGAAAAAATTTGAAGACATCGCACGCAATAGAGATGAAGCCGTTGCTTTGTTACAGCAGCGTGTTATCCAAATTGCATCTAAAAAAGGGTTGTTAAGAAGACCGCTGGTTTCACGTCCAACAGTGTCGGCAGCGACATCTTTATCGAGTAGATCTCCAGTACCAACAACGTCTCATACGCCAAAATCAACGAGTGCACTGGCTCGTTTTAAAGCGTCAGGTAAAAAATATCAATTGACAGCGATTGGTACGTCTACCGGTGGTCCTGTTGCATTACAAAAAATTCTCACTAGGTTACCCGCTAATTACCCACACCCAATTGTGCTTATTCAGCACATGCCAGCTACGTTTACCGCCGCTTTTGCAAGTCGGTTGAACTCTCTGTGTAAAATTGAAGTGAAAGAAGCACAAGATGGCGACGCATTAAAACCTGGAGTTGCCTATTTGGCTCCTGGTGGTAAGCAAATGATGATCGAAGGACGCCCGGGTGCGGCAAAGCTGCGTATTCTTGATGGTGGTGAACGGATGAATTATAAGCCTTGTGTTGATGTAACCTTCGGTTCTGCCGCGAAGATCTACGCTGATAAGGTGTTATCGATGGTATTAACTGGTATGGGGGCTGATGGCCGTGAAGGTGCTCGTATGTTGAAAAGTGCTGGTGCGACAATCTGGGCTCAGGATGAAGAAAGTTGTGTGGTGTATGGTATGCCACAAGCGGTTGCTAAAGCAGGAATTTCGACTGAAGACTTACCGTTAGAGCGTATTGCTGAACGTATGTTGGTTGAAGTTGGTCTTGCATAAAGGAAGTTCAATGATTGTATGGAGCGTTGCAAATCAAAAGGGCGGTGTGGGTAAAACAACCACAACGATTACGCTTGCCGGTTTGCTGAGTCAGCAAGGAAAAAGAGTGTTGTTGGTTGATACCGATCCTCATGCCTCGCTTACCACATACTTAGGTTATGACTCTGACGATGTACCTGCCAGTTTATTCGATCTATTTCAACAACGTGAACTTACCGAGAAGAGTGTTACCCCTCTGATACTGAAGACTGATGTTGAAGGCATTGATATTATTCCTGCGCATATGTCTCTAGCGACACTTGATCGCGTGATGGGTAATCGTAGTGGTATGGGCTTGATTTTAAAGCGCGCGCTTCTCGCGTTACGCAATAATTATGATTATGTGCTGATAGACTGCCCACCAATTTTAGGCGTGATGATGGTCAATGCGCTAGCCGCGAGTGACCGTATCCTTATTCCCGTTCAAACCGAGTTTCTGGCGATGAAGGGGCTTGAGCGGATGATTCGCACTTTGGCCATCATGCAAAAATCACGCAGCCGTTTATTTAAAGTGACGATCGTGCCAACCATGTATGACAAGCGGACTCGAGCTTCTCTGCAAACCTTGAATCAGTTGAAAAACGATTATCCAGAACAGGTATGGAGCTCTGCGGTACCGATTGACACTAAATTCCGTGACGCAAGTTTGAAACGCTTACCCGCTTCTCATTTTGCAGAAGGAAGTCGTGGTGTGTTTGCTTATAAACAGTTGCTAATATATTTAGAGAGGCTGGCTATAGATGAGTAGTGGGCCATTATTATCGAGCGAGCAAGCACTTGATGACTACTTTACCGCTTTGCTAGATGAAGAAGCTGTAGAGTTTGATGTACAAGATGTACAGCAAGAAGAGCCGATCTGCATCGAAGTTGAGCCTGAATTATCGACATCGATTCAATCTGTGCCTGAAAAAAGTCATTTTCACTCTGAAGTTGCAGAATTTGAATTACCAAATTTAGATGATGTACAGCGCTTACTGAGCCAGCTTGAATCTAGTAACCCTGTAGCAGAGTTAGATCTTGAAGAAATTATGGAGCAAAACACCGCACAAATTTCTTTGAAAACTGAGCCTGTTATCGTCGAGCCGGTGGTAGAACCCATAGAAGAAATTCAAGAATGGGATACAGTGGATACCGAGAGTGCGAAACCTGCTATTAACCTTGAGTCGGATGTTGAGACAGAGATTAATATTAAACTCGAATCTTCAGCTATTGATACTGTTCAGCCAAATAATACCACTGAGCATGAGCTATCGTTAAAGACACAAGCAGGGGCCGATGGTGTGGCTGCGTGGCAAAGTACGCAGAGAACACAAGACTTTCAAGTACTTTATTTTGAAGTTAATGGTGTCACATTTGCCGTTCCACTTGATGAGCTTGGTGGCATTCACCGCATGGGCTCGCTGAATCATCTTATCGGACGACCGGCTTGGTATTTAGGATTACAAACCAATAAAGATAACCAACTAGATGTTGTTGACACCGCAAAATGGGTGATGGCAGAAAAACTGCATGATGATTCTTATAAAGAGGGTTATCAATATATTGTGATGCTTGGTGAAAGCATGTGGGGATTAGCAAGTACTCAACTTATGGGTACTGAGTTACTGAGCACGGAAAAGGTTCGCTGGCGAGAATTAGCGGGGAAACGTCCGTGGCTTGCTGGTATGGTAAAAGAAAAAATGTGCGCTTTGATCCATGTTGAAGCATTGATAGCTATGCTTAATGCAGGACTTGATGTAAAAGCACTAGATAAATAATACATTTATGTCGGAATCGACTTAGAGAGGAAAAGGTATGTCTCAGACTAACGAAGTGGAAGTAAGAAAAGATAAGTCTAATGACGAAGTGCTTCAGTGGGTGACGTTCCAACTAGAAGAGGAAACATATGGAATTAATGTAATGCAAGTACGTGAAGTACTTCGCTATACAGAAATTGCTCCTGTTCCTGGAGCTCCAGATTATGTTCTCGGTATCATTAACCTACGAGGTAACGTTGTTACCGTTATCGATACTCGCTCTCGCTTTGGCTTAATGCAAGGTGAGATCACTGATAATACACGTATCATCGTGATTGAGTCTGAGCGTCAAGTGATTGGTATTTTGGTTGATAGCGTTGCTGAAGTTGTTTATCTACGTTCTTCTGAAATCGATACTACGCCAAGCGTTGGTACTGACGAAAGTGCGAAGTTTATTCAAGGCGTAAGCAACCGCGATGGTAAATTGCTGATTCTCGTTGATCTGAATAAACTGCTAACAGAAGACGAGTGGGATGAGATGGCTCATCTATAATGAATGAAGCTATGCTGTTCAGTGCACCTATTTTAGTGGGTGGTGCGGTATTAGTTATTTTGCTGCTGTTGCTTATGGTCATGCGAGTAAAGTACAGTCTTACTCGGCAAATAGAGCATCAGAGGCAGCATGCCCGTTCTTTAGAGAAAGAATTACAAAAAGGCAACAAACAGCTGTTAGAGGTTCGTTCTGTTGTGCTTGGTCTTGGTCAGAGAGTGACAGAGCAACAAGATGTTATCCAGCACTTAAATGAGCGCATTATTGAGTTAGAGCACGTCGATACCGATGGGCGTTTATACAGCCGAGCCACAAAAATGGTGCAGCTTGGTGCTGATATTAACGAGCTAATTGAGCAGTGTGAATTACCAAAAGCTGAAGCTGAATTGATGATGTCGCTACAAAAAAAATTGGCAGGGCAAGAAAGTGTTCCACCACTCAGCCGTTCTCCTGAAGGTAGGCGACCTGTTCGCAATGAAAAACGTACTGTACGTAAATAGTCGGTAGTAAAAACTAAAGAAGGAAGCTATTGGCTTCCTTCTTTAGTTTTTACTACACAAGATTTTCGATAAATCAAAATGTAGCCATAAAGTAGTAAATGAGACAAAAAATAATTAAAAATTAACAGTTTCTTACTTAGATTCGTGATTCGTAATGGTCTTATTGTATTTTGTCTTTTGCGCTGTGTGGTAATATAGCGACTCAAATTTTTTGACATAGATGCACATGCTTGAAGTAAATGACCTAACTGCCATTCGGGATGACAGAGTTCTATTTGAAACACTGAGCTTTGTTATTGATGCAGGAGAACTGGTACAAATTGAAGGTCGCAATGGTACGGGGAAAACGACATTGTTGCGCATTATTGCTGGTTTAGGTGATAGGGATGAAGGCTCTATTTTATGGAATGGCGAGCATATTGAATCGGCTCGTGATGAGTACCATCAAGATCTACTTTTCATTGGTCACCAAACGGGCGTTAAACGCGATCTCACCGCGTTTGAAAACCTTCATTTTTATCAATCAATACATTCTTCAAAAGCAGAAAAAAATGATATTTATCAGGCGTTAGCCCAAGTGGGTTTAGCCGGTCGCGAAGATGTTGTGGTTGCCCAACTCTCTGCGGGACAACAACGCCGTGTTGCACTAGCTCGTTTATGGTTAAGTGAACAAAAGTTATGGATTTTAGATGAACCATTAACAGCGATTGATAAACAAGGCGTTAAGGTGCTAGAAACATTATTCCTAACGCATGCGCAGCAAGGCGGAATAGTGATTTTAACGACTCACCAAGATATGTTTTCAGACTACCCGCAATTACGCAAAATTAAGTTGGGGGATTAACTGTGATCTCAGCCATAGGTATGGTCGTTCGTCGAGAGTTACTGATAGCGTTTCGTCGCCAAGCGGATGTTTTTAATCCATTGTGGTTCTTCATTATCGTGATTACATTATTTCCGTTGAGTATTGGACCTGAGCCCAGCTTATTAGCACGCATTGCTGCTGGTATCGTATGGGTAGCAGCATTGTTATCTGCGCTGTTATCGCTAGAACGGCTGTTTCGAGATGACTTTCAGGACGGCTCGCTAGAGCAAATGATGTTGATGCCAGTTCCTCTGCCTATTGTTGTCATAGCAAAAGTGGTGGCTCATTGGCTATTGACAGGCCTGCCATTAATTTTGATCAGTCCATTGCTTGCGGTGCTACTTTCACTGGACTTTAATACCTGGCTTGCGGTTGTCATGACCTTGGCCATAGGCACGCCAACGTTAAGTTTTATTGGGGCTATTGGTGTAGCTTTAACGGTCGGCCTACAAAAAGGTGGTGTTTTACTAAGCTTATTGGTTCTACCGTTGTATATCCCAATTTTGATCTTTGCTACATCGGCGATTGATGCCGCGTCGTTAGGAATGACGTATAACGGTCAACTTGCGATTTTAGGAGCTATGTTGATGGGGGCAATAACACTTACTCCTTTTGCCATCAGCGCTGCATTAAGAGTCAGCGTCAACTAATTTTATCTGAGTTAACCATATCTGGGCCAATTTCAGCTCAGTGTACAAACAATAAACTGAGCAGACACATGTTCAGGAGCAATGAAGTGAGAGTGAGATAATAATGTGGAAATGGCTACATCCCTACGCTAAGCCTGAATCTGCTTACCAACTTTGCGGTAAGTTACTACCTTGGTTTGCGATAAGTGCGTTGATATGTTTAGTGGTCGGCAATGTTTTAGGCTTAGCTTATGCCCCTGCTGATTATCAACAAGGCGACAGTTTTAGGATCATTTATATCCATGTTCCTGCTGCTATTTGGTCTATGGGCATCTATATGTCGATGGCAATTGCAGCGTTTATCGGCCTTGTTTGGCAATTGAAACTGTCTAATATGGCGGCTGCTGCCATGGCTCCGATTGGTGCAGTGTTTACCTTTATCGCTCTGATTACTGGTGCGGTGTGGGGAAAACCAATGTGGGGGACGTGGTGGGTATGGGATGCACGTTTGACTTCAGAGCTTATTCTTCTGTTTCTCTACCTAGGTGTTATCGCGCTCTATCACGCGTTTGATGATCAAAAAACTGCTGCGAAAGCTGCTGGTTTATTGGCGATTGTTGGTGTTATTAACTTACCAATCATCCACTTTTCTGTTGAATGGTGGAATACGTTGCATCAAGGTGCAACCATTACCAAATTTGAAAAACCGTCAATATCCAATGACATGTTGTGGCCATTGTTGCTCAATATCTTTGGTTTCGCTTTCTTTTTTGCTGCCGTTACTATGATCCGTTTGCGTAACGAAATCATTAGCAAAGAAAGTCATCGCCCGTGGGTTATCGAACTCGCAACCAGCAAAATTAAGAAAGGTATTTAATATGCATTTTGATTCATTTGGTGATTTCTTAGCGATGGGTGGCTACGCCGGTTACGTTTGGAGTGCTTTTGGTATCACTTTTTTATCGATGCTAATTCTATTAGCCGTTAGTATGAAACGTGGAAAAACCTTATTACAAGACGTGCAAGCTAAAGTGGATCGTCAAGCAAGAATTGATGCCGCTAAGCATATGGAGAATACACTATGACCCCAAGACGTAAAAAAAGGCTAACGATTATTTTGGCACTATTCATCGGGGTTGGCGCCACTATTGGCTTAATGCTGTACGCACTAAATCAAAATATGGATCTTTTCTATACGCCAACAGAGCTAGTTCAAGGTAAACCGGACGGCACGAAACCTGAAGTCGGTCAACGTTTACGCATTGGTGGCATGGTTGTCGTGGGGTCAGTGACACGTGACCCTGAATCATTAAGAGTGAGTTTTCAGTTACACGATGTTGGACCGAATGTAACGGTCGAATATGAAGGCATTTTGCCTGATTTATTCCGTGAAGGTCAGGGGATTGTTGCTCAAGGTGTGCTTAAAGACCCAACCACAGTCGAAGCTTTTGAAGTGCTAGCAAAGCATGACGAAAATTACATGCCACCAGAAATAGCAGAGGCGATGAAAAAGACACATCAGCCGCTAGACTATACGGCGGAACAGAAACAAGGAAGCGCTCAATGATTGTTGAAATTGGACATTTTGCCCTTATTGTCTCTTTAGGGCTTGCAATTTTATTGAGTATCTTGCCTTTGGTTGGTGCGTCTCGCAGCAATACCATGCTGATGAATACTGCGCGTCCACTAGCGTGGGGTATGTTCCTATTACTGCTGCTTTCGTTCGCTGTCTTATTGTGGGCATTTTATGTCAATGATTTCACCGTGCAATATGTGGCCAGTAATTCAAATAGCCAGTTACCGTGGTATTACCGATTAACTGCAGTATGGGGAGCCCATGAAGGTTCGTTGTTACTTTGGGTGTTAATCCAAGCAATTTGGACGGTAGCCGTGGCTTCTTTCAGCCGTGGTATGCCACAAGAATCGGTTGCACGGGTACTTGCTGTCATGGGCTTGATCAGTGTTGGCTTCTTACTGTTCATTATTGTTACCTCGAACCCCTTTTTACGCACGCTGCCTTACTTTCCTGTTGATGGGCGCGATCTCAACCCGTTATTACAAGACCCTGGGTTGATTATCCACCCACCGATGCTTTACATGGGTTATGTTGGGTTCTCGGTTGCATTCTCATTTGCTATTGCTTCATTGATGACTGGACGCCTTGATACAGCGTGGGCTCGTTGGTCTCGCCCATGGACAACCGCTGCATGGTTATTTCTAACACTTGGCATCGCTCTTGGTTCATGGTGGGCTTACTATGAACTTGGCTGGGGCGGCTGGTGGTTCTGGGATCCTGTAGAAAACGCATCGTTTATGCCATGGTTAGCTGGCACGGCTTTAATGCACTCTTTAGCGGTGACAGAAAAACGTGGCACGTTTAAAGCATGGACCGTTTTACTGGCTATTTCCGCATTTTCACTCAGTTTGCTCGGCACTTTTTTAGTACGTTCCGGCATCTTAGTGTCGGTACACGCCTTTGCCTCCGATCCTTCTCGTGGGTTGTTTATTCTTGGGTTCTTAGTCTTTGTTATCGGCGGCTCACTGCTGTTATTTGCATTGAAAGGGGCATCAGTGCGGGTTCGCGGCAACTTCGAATTGGTCTCGCGCGAAAATGCATTACTTTCTAACAACATCCTCTTGATAGCTGCACTGGTTGTAGTGCTTGTGGGAACGTTGCTGCCATTGGTTCATAAACAGATTGGTCTTGGTTCGGTTTCTATCGGCGCGCCTTTCTTTAATATGTTGTTTGCGTGGTTAATGGTGCCATTTGCCTTCTTATTGGGGATTGGCCCTCTTATCCGTTGGAAGCGAGATAATTTCTCAAAGCTATTAAAGCCAATGTTGCTGTGTGGAACTGCTGCACTCGTTATTTCGGCCGCTATGGTTTATTTATTGTCCGAGCACTTTAGCTTAATGGCCTTTATGGGTTGGGTGATGGCGCTGTGGATTATTTTACTACATGGTGTAGAGCTGTATGAGCGAGCGACACATCGCCATACTTTCTGGGACGGTGTGAAGAAGTTGCAACGCAGTCACTGGGCTATGATGCTAGGACATATTGGCTTGGCTGTTACCGTCATTGGTATTGCGATGGTACAAAACTACAGTATTGAACGTGATGTGCGTCTTGCTCCAGGGGAGTCATTTAAAATTCAGCAATACGATTTTTATTTTGAGGGTTTAAGAGATAAAGATGGCCCGAACTATGACGGTTATATTGCAGACTTTGAAATCACTCAAGATGGCAAATATGTCAATACATTGCACGCTGAAAAGCGTTTCTACAGAACTGCTAAATCGATGATGACAGAAGCAGCCATCGATCGTGGTGTTACTCGCGATCTTTACATCGCAATGGGTGAAAGATTAGAAGATGGCCATTCTTGGGCAATTCGAATCTATTATAAGCCGTTTGTTCGTTGGATTTGGGCTGGAGCATTGTTGATGTCTTTTGGTGGCGCGATTGCGATCAGTGATAAACGTTACCGCTTTAGAAAAAACACCCAGCAGGAGGCCTAAATGAACAAAAAGATTTTATTTATTCCACTGCTTGCTTTTCTTGGTTTGGTTGCGGTGTTCACCACCCAATTAGTGAAAAATACCGAAGGGGATGATCCAACCAAATTGGAGTCAGTCCTGATTGGTAAGCAGGTACCAGAATTTCGTTTGGAAGATCTGGCCGAACCAGGCAAACTTTATGATCAGTCCGTTTTTAAAGGTGAGCCACTGCTACTTAATGTTTGGGCGACTTGGTGTCCAACTTGTTATGCCGAGCATCAATACCTTAATAAGTTAGCCAGTGATGGTGTGAAAATCATCGGTCTGAACTATAAGGATCAACGTGACAAAGCGGTTAAATGGTTAAATGAGCTGGGCAATCCTTACTTGATTAGCTTATTTGATGGTAATGGTATGTTAGGGCTCGATCTTGGCGTATATGGTGCACCGGAAACGTTCTTAATTGACTCTGATGGTGTGATTCGTTACCGCCATGTGGGTGATGTTAACCCAACCAACTGGAAAGATACCTTGCAGCCGATGTATCAAAAACTGCTTGAGGAGGCAAAATGATGAAGCGCTTTGTTCTATCAATCCTTGCCAGTTTAGCCTTGGTCTTATCCGTTCAAGCTGCGATTGAGGTGTATGAATTTGATAATATGCAGCAAGAGCAGCAGTTTAAAGACTTAAGCAACACGTTACGCTGCCCTAAATGCCAAAATAATACGATTGGCGACTCGAATGCCGCGCTTGCTCAGGACTTGCGCCATAAAGTGTACGAAATGACAAAACAAGGCAAATCAGAGCAGGAAATCGTTGACTATATGATCGCACGCTACGGTAACTTTGTGACATATAACCCACCATTCACGGTAGCAACCTCCATTTTATGGTTGGGGCCATTGGCCGTGGTGGTGTTTGGTTTTGGGTTTATCGTCTTAAGAACCCGTCGCAGTAAAGCTTCTGTCACAGAGCAAGCTGAAAATTGGGATGCTCAAAAGGAAGCGAGACTAAAGCAGTTACTAGAAAATGAAGCTCTTGATGAGAAGAATGGAGACAAGCAATAATGGCGTTTTTTTGGTTATCGACCCTCATTCTTACCTTCATCGGTTGTGTGTTTATCATACTGCCTATTATCAAACAAAAATCTAATGATGATGTGGCATTGCGCGATGAACTGAACAAAGCTCTTTTTAAAGATCGCCTATCTGAGCTGCAAGTAGAAACTGAAGAAGGGCTTGTGGATAATGAACAAGAACTGATTTCAGATCTAAAACAGTCCTTGCTTGATGATATTCCGGCTGAGTCTAAAGTGAATGGTTCTTCTTATATCTCACCAGCGTTGGTACTCATTCCATCAATTTTACTGGTGGTGGTGCTAAGTTACGCTGTTTATATAAAATTAGGTGCTGCTGATCAGGTCGAGCAGTGGCAGCAAGTGAATGCTAACTTACCTGCATTATCGAAAAAGCTAATGTCACCCAATGGGGAAGCGTTAACTGATGATGAAATGGAAGATCTAACGTTGGCTCTGCGCACACGTCTCCATTATCAACCAGATGATGCAACCGGTTGGTTGCTGCTTGGGCGTATTGCATTGGCAAATAGAGAAATCGAAACCGCGATTGGTTCAATGAAAAAAGCGTATCGTTTAGAGCCTAAAGACGCCGATGTGAAACTAGGTTATGCGCAAGCATTGATGTTGTCTCAAGATGAAATTGATCAAAATCAAGCTCGTTCAATACTCACAGGGCTAGTTCAGCAAGATTACGTTGATTTGCGAGTCTTTTCATTACTTGCATTTGATGCCTTTGAGCGTCAGGATTACCCAGCAGCGATCAAATACTGGAGCTTAATGCAGAAGATGATCGGTCCCCAAGATAGTCGTTATGAAATGTTGGCGCGCAGTATTGAAAGTGCTCAAGGCAAAATGCAGCAACCTGATACTGACGCTGTTTCCGTGCCAGTCACTATTGCATTGGACAGTTCAGTAACCTTGCCGCAAAATGCTGTCTTAATTGTTTCAGTACATAGTGTTGATGGCGCACCTATGCCAGTTGCCGCTGCACGTTATCCTCTTTCGCAATTTCCACTTAAAGTGGCGTTGGATAATAGTAACAGCATGGTGCAAGGACGTCAGTTGTCCGATTTAGCACAATTTATTGTTCGAGTTCGTGTTGATAGTGACGGTAATGTCAGCACAAAAACTGGCGATTGGTTTGGCGAGAGTGCGGTTGTTGAGATGGGGCAGTCCGTCGAAGTTGTAATTAATAAGCAATATTAACTACAACCGAATATACTTAGAACAGGATAGGCCGATGCAGTCATCGGCCTTTTGACATGGAAATTGAATATGATAAGCCGAATAGGCCGAGCCACATATATTACTCTACTATTTTTCCTTCTAGTAGGATGTGCTAGTGCGCCAGATTCAAATTCACCGCAATTAAGTGAATCCAGCCTTGAAGATCCATTCGAAAGTTTTAATCGTTCAATGTGGACTATTAACCACGATTACCTCGATCCTTATATTGTTCGTCCGATCTCCATTGCTTATGTAGGTTACATTCCGGTACCAATAAGGAATGTCATTGCCAACGTGTTATCTAACCTTGATGAGCCATCAAGCATTATCAATAATTTACTAATGGGTAATGGTGAAAAAGCCGTTGACCACTTAAATCGCTTTTGGCTGAACAGTACACTTGGCTTACTTGGTATGATAGATATCGCTTCTGAAGCAGGTATCACTAAACACAATGAGAAAGCATTCAGTGACGCAGTAGGGCACTATGGGGTAGGGAATGGCCCCTATGTAATGATACCTGCTTATGGTCCCTATACTATCCGTGAAATAACGGATGTCGTAGACGGTATGTATGTCCCGTTATCCTATCTGAATATATGGGCAAGCTTAGGCAAATGGGCATTTGAGGGAATGGAAAAACGGGCGTTGCTCGTATCACAAGAATCGACACTTGAGAATTCACCAGATCCTTACTCGTTGACACGTGATGTCTATCTACAAAGACAAGATTTCAAAGCCGAGATTGACAACCAAACCTTTGATGAATCAGAAGAAGATTACCTTGATGATTATTTAGAAGAAGGTTTTTGATTGTCCGTATATTCGATGTCGGCATGGCATACAACCATACAACTATGCCGACATCACTCTACCGCTGAAATATTCATTAGCAACAATATATTCTGTATTACGAATTAATTCGTCTTGCATTTCAGCCCAATGAATTTGCTCACCAAGATTGCTGTTTGATGTAGCTACCACGCCTCCAACTCTTATATTGAACGGGGTTAGCTCTTTGGCCCAACTTTGGGTAAAGCCAGACACCATTGATTTCGCATTTTCAATCCCCGACAAGTCATACTCTTCATTTTGTGAAACCACATTAACAATTACCCCATGTTTATTGCTTTGGCGCATTCGCTCAGCACTGACTTGACCAAAGATAAACAGCGTTGATGCCATCATGGCCAGTTTCTGGATGAACAGCTCGGCATGCTGTTCCCCTATCAGAGATGGTAAAGGGGCATTTGGCCAGTTATTGACCAGAACATCTGGTGCACTTTGGTACGTATCATTAATATAGTCAAGAAGTTGATTGATGCTATCTAAGGAGTAGTCCGGCGTATGATAGTAATGCACATCATTCGATATCGCATGGCAACGAGTGAATGTTTCTATTAGCCCATTTTCATCTTGGTCACATAAAATAATTTTTGCACCTAAATGGGCAAAATGAACAGCCAGAGTACTGCCTAGTATTGAGCTCGCTGAAGTGATTAATACAATTGCACTTTTTATATCCATTGGGTGCCTCACCCTATTATTTGTGTTGTCGTTCTCGATGGATTTCGTCTGTATAGGATGGTTGATTAGTTATGGTCGCGATGTGAATAGCATCAAATAACGCGCTCTGAAGAGGTATGGTGTGCTGTTTTTTTGCTCGGTCTCACATTCTACAATGGATAATGTCGTTTGGTATTGTACCTAAGATACTAAACTTGAGTACGGATCTGATCGTGTCGATGTGCGACCGCTAACTGGACATATAAATCTGCAGCAAGCAATTCAGTTTTAGGTGCTGATAGATGGCGCCGTTCATGCCCAGACAAATTCAAATAAACCTCTTCCGGGAAATTATGTGTATCTTCAGGTAAATAAGTGAGCACTTCAGGCTTTAAGTAATGACTCAGCTTAGCACTAGCTAGCCCACCGTGATGAAACAATTCGGCTTGCTTTGCGGAAACCGTGTAGGACGTAGAGTCAGAGCGCAAGGCTTGAGGATCGCAGAGCTCAAACCTTTTACGTAGTAATTCATCGCTAGTGGGCGGGTTCTCTATTCGCTCCACTGGGGTATTATCACGAACATCGTTAGAGAACATTGACAAGATGAGAGCAAAATCAGCCCGACGCCCTTGCTGTACGGCATGACTGAGGCCTGTGCCGAATTGAAGCTCGTTAATAATACTGGCTTTATCTAATGTATGTACTTGCATTTGCCTCTCCAACCGATGCACTTTTAACGGCTAGGATGCAGATAACTTTAGATTAAATAATAAAAAAGCCTGCGGGGAAGCAGGCTTATCATATGACTAAATGTAAATCCTAGGGAAAGGATTATTTTGCTAGGTTTTCTGCTACGAATGCCCAGTTTACCAGTGCCCAGAAACCGTTCATGTAATCAGGACGTAGGTTGCGGTAATCAATGTAGTAGGCGTGTTCCCATAGGTCAACCGTCAGCAGTGGTGTTACACCTTCTTCAGTTAGCGGTGTCGCTGCGTTTGAAGTGTTAACGATATCTAGAGAACCATCTGCTTTTTTAACCAACCAAGTCCAAGAAGAACCAAAGTTGTTGATTGCAGAGTCTGTGAATTTTGTTTTGAATGCTTCAAAAGAACCAAATGCAGCATTAATTGCGTCAGCAACAGCGCCAGTTGGTTCACCGCCTGCGTTTGGCGCTAGACAGTGCCAATAGAAAGTGTGGTTCCAGATTTGAGCTGCGTTATTGAAAACACCACCAGTAGAAGTTTTGATGATTTCTTCTAGAGATTTGCCTTCGAATTCAGTTCCAGGAATAAGACCATTTAGCTTAACAACGTAAGTGTTATGGTGCTTACCGTGGTGGAAATCTAGAGTTTCAGCTGAGATATGTGGTTCTAGAGCGTCTTTAGCGTAAGGAAGAGCTGGTAATTCAAATGCCATTGCTCGATTCTCCATAGTATAGAAAGAGCTTTCTCTTTCGGTTGCTTCCAATGTTATTGTGATATTCGTCGATATGACTGACTTGCAAATCATTTTAGCAACTTTTTACTTTATTAAAACCCTAATTTTTAAAAATTGTTGCATTATCGTGAGTATAAAAGTTTGGCGTCACGGTTAAGTTGCTATTGATAGTTTTCATATTTTTAAGTTTGGCTTATGAGCAAAACTGGTGAATGTGGCTATTTCAACGAAAATACCCCACATATCCACAAATAATATGTGCTTTATATTCTCCACTAATGATTTAGAATGGCGTAGAGACAATCTCCATCCATGAAGAGGAAGCAATGGAAACTATCGACAAAATCAAACAGCAACTTGAAGAAAATACTATCCTTCTGTATATGAAAGGTTCTCCAAAATTACCAAGTTGTGGATTTTCTTCGCAAGCGGCACAAGCTTTAATGGCGTGTGGCGAAAAGTTTGCTTATGTAGATATTCTACAAAACCCAGATATCCGTGCTGAACTTCCTGTATATGCACAGTGGCCAACGTTTCCACAGTTGTGGATCGAAGGCGAGCTTATCGGTGGTTGTGACATCATTCTAGAGATGTTCCAAAAAGGCGAATTGCAGCCATTGATCAAAGAAGCAGCAGCACGTGCAGGAAATGAAGAATAACACTGTACAAAATCACAGTTTTTCTTGATTTTTTAAGGCCACATTGGTTAATGTGGCCTTAATTGTATTTGCCGAATGTGTTTATGACTCGTTTATTTATTGCCGAAAAGCCAAGCTTAGGGCGAGCGATTGCTGATGCCCTGCCTAAGCCGCATAAAAAAGATCAAGGTTTTATTCGTTGCGCCAATGGCGATATCGTAACTTGGTGCATCGGGCATTTACTAGAACAAGTTGAGCCAGACGCTTACGATCAACGCTTCAAAAAATGGAATATGCTCGATCTACCGATTATTCCGGCACAATGGCAACTTCGGCCGCGTAAAACATCGAGCAAACAACTGACGGTTATTCGTAAGCTGCTAAAAGATGCCACACAAATCATTCATGCCGGTGACCCAGATAGAGAAGGGCAGCTACTGGTTGATGAGGTGATTGACTATTGTAAAGTCAGCCAAACCAAGAAAGACCAAGCACTACGTTTGCTTATCAGTGACTTAAACCTACCAGCCGTGCAACGTGCTTTGAAACAGATGCGCAGCAATCGAGATTTTATCCCACTTTCGGTTTCAGCTCTGGCTCGTTCACGAGCTGACTGGCTGTATGGCATGAACATGTCTCGCGCTTATACACTGCTTGGGCAAAAAGCGGGTTATCAAGGTGTATTATCGGTGGGGCGAGTGCAGACTCCGGTACTTGGGCTGGTAGTGAGAAGAGATGAAGAGATTGAAAATTTTATTCCTCGTGACTACTTCACTCTTGATGCTCTTATTCCGTATCAAGATGGGCAGGCGGCCTTTGACATTCGCGCCCGTTGGAAACCCAGTGAGGCTTGCCTGCCATGGCAAGATGAAGATGGACGAATTTTAAATCGCAAACTTGTCGAAAATGTGGCTAACCGAATAGCAGGGCAACCGGCCAAAGTGATTGAGTCTGAGCAAAAGCAAACTAAGCAAGCTCCACCTTTACCGTACTCGCTCTCTGCACTGCAAATTGATGCGGCAAAACGTTTCTCCATGAGTGCTCAGCAGGTGCTAGATACGTGTCAGTCATTGTACGAAAAGCATAAATTAATCACCTATCCGCGCTCTGATTGCCGATATTTACCATTGGAGCATTATGCTCAGGCATCCTCAGTCACTCAAGCGATTACTAACAATGCCAAAGATCTTACCACCGCCGTAAATGGTGCAAATTTATCGCTGAAATCGAAAGCATGGAATGATAAAAAAGTGGAGGCTCATCATGCGATTATCCCCACCCCAAAACAGGCATCTGTGAATGCATTGTCGAGCTATGAGATGAATGTCTACCAGCTTATCGCACGTCAGTATTTAATGCAGTTTTACCCAGCAGCGATTTATGCAGAAGCTAAATTGGTATTTGATATTGCTGGTGGGATCTTCATTGCGAAAGGGCGGCAACTGATTTCTACAGGCTGGAAAATACTTTTAGGCAAAGTGGAAGAAGATGATGGTGGTGTGGATAGCGTCCCTCCCTTAAATGAAGGCACGGTTCTTACATGTCGAGAGGGAGAGGTTAAAGATCGGAAAACCGAGCCACCACGTTATTTTACAGAAGCGACATTGCTGCAAGCCATGACAGGTATTGCTCGTTATGTCGAAGACAGCGAACTAAAGAAAATTCTGCGTGAAACCGATGGCTTAGGCACAGAGGCAACCAGAGCGGGTATTCTAGACACATTATTTAAGCGTCAGCTATTAACACGACAAAATAAGTTGATCATGAGCTCCGCAGCTGGGCGAGGGTTAATTCATGCATTGCCTAATGAATCGACTTACCCTGATATGACTGCCCATTGGGAGCATCAACTGCATGCGATGGCAGAACGAGGCCAAGCCTATCAGCCGTTTATGCAAGTGCTGCAAGAACGCATTACTCATATCATGGAACAGGCTAAATCAGGGCCTGTGCCGGAATCACTGCGTTCTTTACCAAAAGTAGAACGCCCAGCTTTTAAGCGCAGTCGTGCACGTCGTAAAGGTAAGGTTGCCTCCAAATTATGATGCTGTATGCAGCATCCACCTATCTTATTCGACCTAAACAACTTCAGGCGATAAATAGTGGCTTGGCAGTTTGTGGATCGCGATTTTTAGTGCATTGAAACAACGTTCATCAATGGATGTATGTAAATTTTCTTCCATGATCTATAGGGTTTTAGGAATGGGGATTGCCCCACGATAAGGTCTTTCTGTGGTGATAATACGCAAAGTACAGCAACAAAGACCATTGCACACTGCTTGGGTCGAGACGCTCAAGCAGATGCTCACTTCATCGAAACAGAGACTATGGATGCAAGGATCTTTTGTTGAACCGGATGGATTTTTTAAAGGTCTTAAGCTGGTGGGTATTACTATTAATCTCAGCACTAAGAATTAACCGTGTAACAACAAACTTGACAAAAGTTCGCATTGGTGAAAAAGTTACGAGGTTTTTAGTAACCAAACAAGAGAGGAATAAGATGATTGTAACTAATACCCACCCGGCACAAGAAGGCGTTAAGGCTTAATTTAACCACCTGTCGCACTACGACTTAACTAGTACATCCCCTTCTATTTGCCCGGTGATCTCAAACCGGGGTCTCGTTAGTGCTTTATAGCATTGACACTGCACATATTTCAGTCAGTACCCGACCTCATACTTTGTTTATGCTGTTTTTGCAGTAGGTACTATCATGAATTCTATTTTTACTCATCCAATCACACTGACACAACTTGGATGGCAAGCTTACTTTACCCAACAATTGACGCTAGAAGATTACGATAATTGCACCGTTGGCCGCGTAATTGCCCAGCACAAAAGTGGCTATATCGTCACGACTGAAGCGCAGACGTTTCATCTTGATGTTCATATCCAACAGCCCTCCATGACAGTCGGTGATTGGCTGTTGCTAAAGAATGAAACACTTCAATTTAAACGTTTGTTGGAGCGAAAGTCACTATTTAGGCGCAAAGCCTCAGGACCAAAAGTGAAAGAGCAGTTGATCGCTGCTAATGTCGATACCCTGTTTATCGTCTGTTCGCTTAACCACGACTTCAACTTAAGCCGCATTGAGCGCTATCTTGCTCTGGCAAAAGAAGCCAAAGTGGAGCCAGTGGTGGTGCTAACCAAAGCTGATCTTTGTGACGACGCCGAAGAAAAGCGCGGTCAGGTACAAAAGCTCGACACTTTACTTATCACTGAAGTAGTTAACGCCCTTGAAGCAGAAATGCTACAAGGGCTACGCAGTTGGTGCAACTCCGGGCAAACCATCGCCTTTATGGGCTCATCTGGCGTGGGGAAATCAACCTTGATCAACACCTTGCTAGGCGAGCAGGCTCTGAAAACCAGCAGCATACGTGAAGACGATAGCAAAGGCCGCCATACCACGACTTATCGCATGCTGTTACCGCTTCCTGAAGGTGCTCTATTGATGGACACACCGGGAATGCGCGAGTTACAGCTAACGAGCTGTGAAGAAGGCGTGGCAGAAACTTTTGCTGATATTGATTCGCTTGTATCACAATGCCGATTTTCCGATTGTCAACATCAATCAGAGCCAGGTTGTGCAGTACGCGCAGCGATTGAAACCGAGCAAATTGATCAAAGGCGACTAGATAACTACAACAAACTGCTCCGAGAGCAAGCCAGAAATGGCGCAACCTTAGCAGAAAGACGTAGCACTGATAAGCAATTTGGCAAGATGTGTAAAACGATCATGTCCACTAAAACACGCGCAAGAAATAGCGCTTAAAAATCAAGCAAGTAGTTACAACTATCTTGAAAAATACCTTAGGTCACTCAGATATGACACATTAGCAATATACCATGAGTGCTTTCGGAAGAAATGTAACTAGACAGAAGTAGGATGCACCAGCTATATGAATATACGATTAGAAACAAAAGATGATTACACCCAAGTTGAAGAGCTAACAAGAGAAGCCTTTTGGAATTTATATTTCCCTGGATGTAATGAACACTATTTGTGTCACATATTACGTGAGCACAAAGATTTTATTAAGGAACTTACTTATGTAGTAGAACTCGATGGTAAAATAGTTGCTTCCATTATGTATACACACTCTTATTTATTTGATAATGATGAAGAAATAATCCAAACGGTATCTTTTGGTCCTTTATGTGTTCATCCTGATTATCAACGAAAAGGTATTGGATCGGCATTAGTTGAAAAGACAAAATCATTGGCCATAAATATGGGCATGCCAGCAATTACTATTTACGGAGACCCACACAATTATTGTAAACATGGCTTTAAAAACGGAATTGATTATCAAGTAAGTAATATGGATGGTGAATACCCATTGGGATTACTCGTTCTTGAACTTCAGCCCGGATTCTTTGGGGACAAAAAGTGGAAAATGCAGCAAAGTGATGTATTTAATTTTGATCAAGGTGAGGCAAATGAATTTGATAGAAAATTTCAAGAAAAGGAAGAAAAATATCAATATACTCAAGAACTATTTAAAATGTTGATAAGATCGTACTTAATAAATAACAACTAATATATATATCGACTGGACATTAGGCATTGAGGTTTTCATAAGTTTCGTCTAATGTCCATTCTTTCTTATATACCTGTAATCATTGAAGATGCTTGATTTCTCATAAAATCAGGATCATGCTATGCACCATGAAAATAATACTGACTCCTCAACAGAAACAACAACTCGAAATGATGCACGATTCAACTCGTGATGGTCGAGTGCGTGACCGCATCAAAGCGGTTTTACTCGCGTCTGAAGGTTGGAGTCAGGCTATAATTTCTCAAGCTCTTCGCATTCACGAATCAACCGTAGCTCGTCATCTCAGTGATTATGTTCTCTCTGAAAAACTTAAGCCTGAAAATGCTACATCATCACGGCTTCTCATATAAGAAGCCGAAAGGTGTACCACACAAGTTTAATCCAGAGATACAGCAAGCCTTTATCGAACATCATAACGAGACGCTAAGAAACAGCGAAGACCCCGTGTTATTCATGGATGCCGTTCATCCTATGCAGTCAACAAAACTCAGTTATGGCTGGATACGAAAAGGCCAAAACAAAGTGATTGAGACAACAGGCAGTCGAACTCGCCTTAATATCATCGGTGCGTTACCACTTCAAAATATTGGTGCAACGGTGACAGAAACGTATGACACGATAAACAGCGAGAGCATCGTTCGTTTCTTCTGGAAGCTCAAAAAGGAGCATTACCCTTTGGAGCAAAAAGTTCACTTAATTCTTGATGGTGCCGCCTATCATCAGTCAAGGCTGGTGAAAAATGCGGTAAAAGTGCTCAATATCGAGCTTAATTACTTACCACCTTACAGTCCAAATTTAAATCCAATCGAGCGGTTATGGAAAGTGATGAATGAGCATG
>NZ_CAWPQZ010000020.1:0-60843 GCF_963889785.1 Vibrio sp. S12_S33
AGTGGGCGAAATCATGGCGAATGTTAAAGCTATAAACAAAGTCATAGGACTAGGTATGCCCGTCAGAAGCTAACGGCTAGTCATATATGGTGTTATTGTTCTTCAAACTGATTTGATCAACAACGCCGTATAGACTCAGAAAATGCGGCTAGAAGCGTGTTATCTGGTGAAGCAAAAGTCATTCCTAAAAGCCATGCGGGGCCAGTTGAATCATTGCGAAGCTTGCTATTGACTCGTAATAGTGCGGTTAAAGCAAGAACCCAAGCCATGAATCAAATTCGAGCACTTCTTGTCTCGGGTCCTGATGAGCTAAAACAGTCCCTATATCTGCCAAAGCCAGAGGCTTGTGCAACGGCATGTTTAGCCCAATGCTCAAATAGCAGTGAGCCATTAATGATTTCGCTTGTACTGTTAGCACAACGATGGAACTTTCTAAACGAACAAGTAAAAATCCTTGATAAAGCGTTAAAAAAGTTAACTTTGAGTGCAGCTCAAGACCTTGTATCAAGATTTGGGGTTGGTGCAAATGTAGCAGCAACACTTCTTGTTGCTGCTGGAGATAATGCTAACCGATTGAGGAAGGAATCGTCGTTTGCTGCATTATGCGGTGTTAATCCAATTCCTGCGTCATCAGGGAAAACTACTCGTCATAGGTTAAATCGTGGAGGCTGCCGTAGTGCGAATAATGCTCTCTGGACGGTCGCTATGGTAAGAATGCGTGGCGATCCTAGAACGAAAGACTATGTTGCACGAAGAACGGCGGAAGGGTTATCAACCAAGGAAATAGCTCGTAACTTAAAACGTTATATAGCGAGAGAACTATTCCCTCTCATCCTAAAAGATCTAGCAAAGTTGGCTTGACATAGGAGCGTCAACGCTTGTGTTGAGAGCTTCTTCCATTCAATGAAAGTTGAAGCGATCCAATATGAGCCGATCATGACGCGAGACGAGATGCGCCAAGTGATCTTCGAATACATAGAGGTTGATTATAATCGGACGAGAAGGCACAGTGCTCTTGGGTATCTAAGCCCAGTTAACTTTGAACAACAAAATGTCGCTTAATTAAGTGTCCAGTCTGGCTGGAGCAGATCATTTCTTTTGTTTGGTAAAAATCCGCAACAAGCTTTATTTGCTTAATGATTAAGTCGTTATCAATAGGTTTGGTTCCTGTGGGTGAAAATCACAATGTTTGTAATTGGTAGACCGAACTTATGGTTATAAATCCTGCAACTCCCGCTGGTTAGGTAGAATACGCCCATTGAAAGTAGCGGATGGGTTTGATTGTGGGTTATCGAGTGGTACGGCTAACCGAACTGATGACATATGAGTTTGGGCAAGTCGAAGGTGATATCGAAAGACTGGATGAGAGAACGTTGGGTTCCGCGCTTCCTCAGGGGATGAGCTATTCCAATTTTATGGAGAAGCTGAAAAGTGGCGAGTTGGCCTTATTGACGGATTCACCCTCGAAGCCAGTGATGCTCCAAGACGGAATGAGCAAATCTTGGGAATTATCGACTGAAGGACAAGAGGCACTTTCGCCAGAAGCGAAGAATGCCTACCTTTCTAGAACAAGAATGTCTGGCGGTGCGGCTGGTGGTGGTGCGCCAAGTAGAGGTGGTGCAAGTGAGCCTAGTATTGACGAAACGTATGTTCCTGAGCCTGTGAAACCCGACCAAAGAGAAACGACACCCAAGATTAAATATGAGTATTGTTTTGAAATAGCGTGTTCAGATGAAACGTTTAAGCAAAATATTGGTTGTGCATTCGAGTTGGCAAAAACCAAACAAGAGCCTGTAGTGGGTCGCTGGGAAACTGAGCGAACCGATAACGGTACGAAATACACCGCCTATACCGCATTTGATGAGCCTAAAAAGCTGGTCGTGAAAGTGGCTTCTAGCTCTATGGGCATTGGCGTTCCAGAGAGCGTACAGGTCAAGCCGATAGGCTCTGGTGTCGTACGAGAAGCCTTTATTCCAGTCGTCCCTTCGGTGCAGCTTGGTGAGCGTTTGGGACTACCAACAGAAGGTTACTACTACCACTTCTACAATGGACGCTTAATTCAAGAGTACAAGCTGCTTGGAAATGGCAAGTGGGCATTCTACGCGACACGTTCAACCCACGAGAAGCTCAATGATGAGCAAGGCTACAACGTCTATCAAAGTGCCATTCTGGTTTACTGGAAGCTCGAAGGTAAAGACGTTGAAAACCAACATCTGATTTATCTTGAACAGCCAATTACCCGAGAAGAGCTAGACAACCTCAATGATGACTGGTTGGCTCAACATGGTATCAAGCTCGATATCAACGAATTGCTTGCTGCACCCAAACAATCTGTCGCTGAAAGGCAAAACATTCAACCAGCGGAAACGGAGAAAGCAGAGAGTAAACCAGAAACGCATACTGTTGGGACGGATTTTAAAACCAACCAACGGGAATCATGGGGAGCCATTGCAGAGCAATATGGCTTGTCGGCGAAACAGTTACTTGATTTGAATCCAAAGTACAATGCTGACCCGATGAAATTGAAGGTTGGTGACCAATTAGTAGTAAGTCACAAGACCGAGATTGAACAACAGACCGATTTAAAGTTTGGGAAGCCAAGTGTTGAAGTGAAGAAATACAATAAGCCCACAAACTCAATTTATGAGTATTCCAGTTCTTACATCAAAGGTTCCACAGTCAAGTCGGTGAATTCTGAAGATGTTGTTCATGATGATCTTGTTATTGCTAATTTAAGGGAATTTGAAGAGCAAATAGAGTTTCAGTTGGGCTTTTCGATTGTTGAGAAATCTAAGCCCCTTCGTGATTTTTGGGAGCAAGACCTCAGTGATGTGTCTTCAAAAACGAAAAGCTTGCTCCAAGAGCATAACCAACATTTGCATGATCCTCTGATTCCTGGAGAGATGGTAATCTTCCTAACTAAGGAGCCGTCTTCAGAAGAGGAAAAAGCCAAGCTAAAAGCATTAAAAGATAATTCAGGTATGGCGAGTGCCGAGCTGAGTAAGTTGAGTCCTGATCAAGTTGCGCTGCATCAAGCTTACTTTGAAGTGATAGAAAACAAGTTGGTGGAGTATTGGAACACGGGTAAGCCGTCAGACACATTCGCATACATGGGGGCTGTCGTTGGGACCATAGCTCCGGCAATGCAGAAGAATCTAGAAAATGTATCTTCATCACTTAAAAAGATGGATCGTCTATACCTTGATCTCTTATCTAAAAAAATTGATAGGGCAAGTTTTGTTCGGCAGAGACAAGGTTTGAAAAAAATTCTCGATAAGCAACTGGATAAACTTACGCAACGGACACTGAAAATACCAGTAGACCAAGGCTTAAAGGCGAGTCTAGGGATAAATTCTACTAAGTCACTCATTCACAATGCCGATGAGATATTAAAGGAAGGTTCTGTTCCTGAGTTAGGAGGGCGGGTGGCAAATACTGCTAAGTGGATAACTTATGCGGAGAAAGCAGGAAAACTATCGTTAGGCCTTGGAGTTGCAAGTGGCGTATACAATGTTACTCACAACTGTGAGTCGTTAGCATCATGTACTCGTCAAGCAGCAATTGAAACTGGAGGCGTTGCTGGTGGATGGGCTGGAGGGATGTTAGGTGCTGGTATCGCTGGTCTTTTGGTTGTTGGTCTATCTATAAGTGCTGCACCAGTCGTGATGTTGCTTTATGCAGGGGGAGCTCTGACTGGTGGGTTCATTGGCGCTGGTGCTGGCAAAGAGCTTTTTGAAGAAAAATATGACCTGTTGGGCTTTGATAGTTATCTTGATTCCGTAGAAAAAGAATTGGAAAAAGGTATCCCAGTAGAAGTGGAAACCTATATTAATTCAAATAGATATAGTAACTTTGATATGCCGAAAGTATTTTAAGAGTACAGTATGGAAGACTTTTTTACCCACATTCACAAGTTGGCTAGCCTATGGGTTTTTATCTGGGCATTGCCATTTATGTTTTATTCTTATCGCTACTGCTTCGGTGATAAGCGATATATTGACGAGCTGATAGCAAATTTATCTAAAGAACCAGAGCAGTTTAAGGAAAAGTGGTATCTGAATACTTCAGGCTTAGGAGCCGGAGGGTTGTTTGTGATGTATGCATTTTTCTATCCTTTAGTGCGTTATAGGGCTAAAAAGAGAACCATGAAATTTGATTTTTTTATGTGGGCTAACTTTGCTTTTTTGCTAAGTTTTCTCATTTGATCTTTTGTGAGGCTTAGCCAATTGTTGTCATATTTAGATACCCTAATTTCTAGCGCAGCAATGTTTTCTCTTGTGTGGATGTTTGTCTATTTTTATCATCTTGTCATCTATTCTTTGGGCGACAAAAAGTACATAAATCAATTAGTAGACAACTTAGCGAAAGAGCCCGAAAGCTTTAAGAGTAAAAACTACATTGCTATGAATAGTATGGGGGCTGGTGGTTTATTCTCATACTTTTGCCTAGTTTACCCTCTTGTAAGACATCGAAGAAGAGAGAAAAAGTGTTCTTCTGACGTTTTTATGTTTTTAAACTGGTTGTTTTTTATGACTGTGCTTTACCTCTTTATTTTTGTATAAAGGATTAATATCGCAATCATTTTGGGTAGAGTTAAGTCGCTTTTTAACAGATAACATATACCTTCAAACTGGTGTATTGAGACAAAAAAAGAATGGGGAGCGTAATTGCTCCCCATTGTCGTCGTTCACCTTCGCTGGTGGTATTACTTTTCTTTGATGGCTTCACAGCCTTCAGGAACGGTGATGGTTGATGCATCCTTACCTGCCTGTTGCGCCGCTTTCACCTCCATTTTGTATTGAGTGCATTTGCCCACACTGACGTTGACGGCTCCCGAATCTGCGGATGGGTTGCCGCCCAGTGTTCCACCAGCAAAGGCGGAAGAGGCAGAGAATACTAACGCTGTAGTGATAAGTAGAGATGACTTGTTCATAGTTTATCCTTACGAGTTGGTTGAGTGTGTTATTTGGGAATTGATAGTTAGAATGTGTAGACAAAGGTGCCAGCGCTGGAGGTGACTTCGATTTCTTTCACGCTGTCCACGGTGCAGTTGTTGCTGTATCCGGTGTAGGTTTGGCCGAACTTTAACGAAACGTTTCTTGATAGCTCTGAGGTCGTTCCTACGGGTAATCGGCAGTTGCCTCGGTTAATCACCACATTGCTAATTACGGTGTTGTCGGCAATAGCTTGCAGGTCAAAAACCAATGTTCCCCAATGTGAGTTGGTGGATATCGATATTTCAATATCGGCGGTGATGGTTTGTGCTTCTTCTTGCTCGCTGCAAGCAGTGAGCCCGATAAACAGGATGGTCATAGCGGTGTATTGGAGTAGGGTGTTGGTTAATGTCATAACGGTGCTCTCCTTATCGGTGAGTGAAATTCAGGACGCACTGATTCCATCGTGTTCACGCATGAACCGCTCAATATTGAAATCAGTCGGATAGGTAAAAGAAAACGTCGATACACTGGCCTCATCAATCAAAGGCAAGGCTAGGGTGCGTATCGTGTGTTGACCGGATAATCGAAAGAGCAGCAAGAGCGCGTCACACTGAACCGAGAGTCCCAGTGGCTCAATGAGCGCCTTCTCTTGCTGCAATACTTGGCTAGATATCTTGAGCATACGGTTGTGCAGTAATGCCGTGTGTACCGCATTTAATACTTGTCGTTGCTCGTTACTCCACTCGCGAATAGTGGGCAATGCCACATGGACTTTAGCTAGCCATGCTTGCTCTTTTGAATGAGCTGAACCCTTGAGGGACAAGGGTTTGTCTCTCTCCGAGGAGCGACCTTGCCCATAATTCAGTGCATCAGGAACCAGCGGAAGTAAGTACTTGTTGGTCAATTGCCAATGGAGCATATCCTGCTTGTTGAGCTTCAGTAATTGCTCTGAGGTTTTGCGATAAACATGGGGCATGCCCATCGAATCACACTCCACGTTAAACACGTCCACAATGATGTCATCGAGGTAGCGTTTAATGCTGCGAGTGGTGCGGTGGATATCGAGTAGGGCTAACTGCTGCTGCAACTCCCTAACGGTGATCCATCGATGTTGAGGAATAAGCATCAGCGTGTGCAGCAAAGCGGATAACCCTTCAATGCTGGTTTTATTGCTCATGACTACGCTCTCAATACATCAAAGCTCCACACCGGAGTCGGACATTTAATGTCGGGAGAATAGAGGTGGGTCAGACACATAATGTCCAACGGTGAAAACAGCATCAATCGGCATCACCAAAGCGTGAGCCGATTAACATTAACGAGGCTTATGCTTATCACTGAGCTCGGCAACGGCTACCAATAACCCAATCAACAGCACCACCAGAAACCCTAAACTGGATAGGGCTCCAATAGCACCGAAGAACGGGGAAAGTGAAAACAGCGTAATGAGGGCGGTGACAAGTTTGATGGTTTGTAGAAGAAGGGAAGTCATGAGTTATTGCGGGGTGACGACTATCTCGTTGTAGGAGTCCATATCGACATAGGCAAGAAAGTTATTCTCCCATAGCCGATACAGCTCTTTCGCATCACGGCTACCTTGCATTGGTAGCCATCCTCGATAAGCCACAAAGAACTGCCCAACCCGAAAATCAAAATCCAAATTGCGCTCTAACTCTGGATAGTAGTTTCCCATATAAGCAAAGTCGGTGATGTACTCAATGCTCCATTCTTCTGTTGAAGTTTGGCAAATCGCAATCTCAACCGGATGGAAGCCGCCTTCTTCCGCACTGTAACTCTTATCGCGAAAGTTAAACACCAGATAGCGGCTGGTGGTCAGTGCTTCATTACTCAGCAAATGAGCGGTGAACTGTTCACTTAGGAGCGTGTGCAGTTTCTTCGACACAGGTAGAGTGGATGCTGTGAAGTTTAATTTGGACATAGTGAGTCCTCCTTGTTTCAGGATTCAAATAAGAAATGAGACAGATAGAATTATTGGAATGTGCCGACCATCGTCAGTTGCACGTCATCAAAGACGTTTCTGGAAAGGTGACGAGCAAAGGCTTTCATCCATACCGAGAGCAGCTCTTGTACTTCTGGGTGGGATAAATCCGTGCTCCCCACATCGGGTTGATAGCACCAGCGATTAGCCAGGTGAAAGTACAACTCAGGCTCAACGGTTGTACTGTTGTCATCGGGATAAGAGAAGCTGGCAAAGAACACCACCAGCCAAGGGCTTGAGGCTGACTCTCGTTTAAGTTGTACCTCTATCGGATGCAAACCTTGTCTATGTCGGTAGTAACTCATCTGACGGCAGTTCAACACGAGCCGTTCAGCGTTCTCTGGGAGAGTGTACCGATTAAGAAGTGCTTCTAGTGACGTATGTAAAGCGTCATCAATGCACAGTTCTCCATAATGTTGCTCAATCATAGCCACCCCCTTTCAGCAAATGAGGTGCAGGTATCGCCTGTCACGATATGGTCGAGAACGCGAACATCCACCAGCGCGAGCGCGTCTTTGAGTCTTTCGGTTATGCGTCTATCGGCTTGAGACGGCGTTGAGTCACCGGATGGATGGTTATGGGCAAATATCACCGCTGCGGCATTCACTTCTAATACCGCTTTCACCACTTCACGTGGGTAGACGCTGGCCGCATCCACCGTTCCCTGAAACAGCTCTTTAAACTCAATCAATCGGTTTTGGTTATCCAGTAGCAATAAGGCAAACACTTCACGCTCATAGCGACCTAGCTTACAGCGCACATACTCTTTGGTGGTATCAGGATTGGTTAGGGCATCACCACGCACGTAGCGTGTTGCTAGTATCTCAGCCGCATGCTCTAGGATTTCATTTTCCTGATAGCGTTGCTGCTTTTGGTAATCGGAAGTTTTGGGATTCATTTCAAGCTCCTGTCGGAATCAATAGTGGTTATTCATATTGATGACATATGCCTGAAGATTTTTGTATTGAGCCTTGTCGCGCCAAGGCTTAACACCTCACTGTCTTTTTTACGTTAGCGCTTTATCCCATGAGGACCACAGATATAGGAGGACATCCCATGAGATTTCTAAAGCTAAAAGAAGTAATGGAAAAGACAGCACTGAGCCGTTCAGCGATTTACCGCAAAATGAATGATGGGGAATTTCCAGAGTCGGTGAGCTTGGGAGAAAGGGCGATTGCCTGGGTGGAAAGCGAAGTGGATGAGTGGATGGAAGCGCGTTTGCAAACCAGAGTGGTTGCCATGTAACCAACTAATCAGAGGCAGTGCACAATGCACTGCCCAGATCATTGTTCATTCCCCAATTTTCCCATATTCTCTCACCATCAAACTTATCAACAAAATCGATTAGAGCTAACACGCTGAAATGAATGATCAAATTTTAACCTTGAAAGAGGTGGCAGCGTATTTAAAGCTTGCTGAAAAAACGGCATACCGGCTTGCCAGTGAAGGCAAGTTACCTGGCTTTAAAGTGGGTGGCTCTTGGCGTTTCAAACGAGAAGATCTCGAAGCCTGGATAGAGAAGCAAAAAGGTGTGGCTGAATAGCCTTTTGGCAAGCATCACCTTCTATCTTTAACCCATTATCGAATTCAACGGTTCCGCACTGGCTGAACACAATCATTGAGAAAACTATGCAAAAACTGACGCTTAATAAACTGTCCAGCAAGCTATTCAAAGCTTGTGACATCCTGCGGGGAAAAATGGATGCTTCTGAGTACAAGGAATACATTTTCGGTATCCTGTTCCTTAAACGCATGTCAGACCAATTCCACAAAGACTATCAAGCGAAAATCAGCGAGCTAAAGAAAGAGGGGCATGACGATGATGAAATCGAACTTCTGCTAGAAGACGAAGAGCAGTTTGATTTCTTCGTGCCTGAAAAAGCGCGATGGGAAAACCTCAAGCACTTGAAAACTAACGTCGGCTCTGGGCTTAACAAAGCGCTGGAAGCATTGGAAGAGAGCAATACCAAGAAAGGCTTGGAAGGCGTACTCAAGCACATTAACTTCAACCGTAAGGTGGGTAAAAAGCCTATCCCTGATGAGCGCCTGGTTGAGTTTATTCAGCACTTTGACAGCATCCCTCTCTCAAATGACGATTTTGAATTTCCCGATCTATTGGGCGCAGCCTACGAATACTTGATCAAATACTTTGCTGACAGTGCAGGCAAAAAAGGTGGTGAGTTCTACATAATGCCATCTACATATTCACAGTCAAAATGCCACCTTCCTTTGGTAGCATAAACTGTTACTACGATTTACCTTTCTCAATTTCTTTCTGAATCTCTGCAACATAAGAGTTCAGCACTTCTAAAACATCAGATAAAAATCCTTTCTCGATAAGAACATGTTGACCATCTTGATGTACTTTTATTGAAGTATCGTCGATAAGAGTCCTAATCGCTGGTATCTCTTGCCCATCATTTGTTGTGACCTTTGCATCATTATGAGCGCAGCTATTTCTTAACTTAATGAGCTTTTTAATCATTGGAAATGCTTGAGAGTTTTTTAAACCAATCAATTTTGTCATAAAGAGGTGGATGCGCTCTAAACCACTACCTTTCAAGTCGTTTAGTTTCACAGGTGTGTTATGTTCTTTGGAATAAAAAGAACAAAACTTTTCTAGTTCATGCTCATAAGTTGCAATTAGTGTCAGCAAAGCAGAGCGTCTCTGAAGACTTGGGAAATAATTTTCTGCTACATCATCCAAGATGACATCATCAATGTGCTCATAAAGTCCCTGATAATGATATGCGTATTGATAAATCCCTTCTTTAGGACAAATCTCTATTTTATCGACGGATGGACCTGTCTCCTTATAGGCTGCAATGCTGGCATCAATAGCTTCTTCAGTATGATTAATAAATGCACACATTAGGTTGTAAGTAAAACCAAAGGTATACAAAGGTTCTGGTATTGTTGGGAATACTAACTTGTCGAACAAACTCATTTAATCAATCCTTATTCATTCAAATACAATTCCGCCATACCATCTAGCTTACTTTTCACTTCTTTCCAGTTCGGCATCACGCTGGTTAATAAGCGCCAAAAACGCTCGCTGTGGTTGTATTCTGCGATGTGGCAAAGCTCATGTAAGATCACGTAATCAATGCACTCTTTAGGGGCTTTGATCAGGTGAGGGTTGAGCATCAACGTGCCTTTGGCTGAACAACTTCCCCATTGTTTTTGCATCGGCATGATGCGAAATGAGGGGATGCCATCTACCCATGTTGCTTGTGGTAAAAGCTCAGCTAAACGTTCATGGAACACGCGCTCTGCACGAACGCCATACCAACCAGATACCAGTGCTTTAACGAGCTTTGGCTTATCTTCGTTAAAGCGGTTGAGTGTGACTAACAGCTTGCCTCGTTCCATCTTCACATTCGAAATAGCATCTCTGTCTTCAACCACCTTTAACACATAGCGGCGGCCTAAATAGAATTGCATCTCACCACTCACGTAGTGTTTGGTTTGCACATATTCTAAATGAGATCGGAATTCGACCAGTGCATTCCAAATCCATTGAGCGCGTTGCATGACCGCCTCATGGATTGCTGATTTTTCAGCATCTTGAGGCGCAGTGACAGCCACTCGACAATCTGGGTGAACTCGAATGGTGATTTTCTTTTTCTTGCCTTCAGCAAATACCTTGCGGATCACCTCATAGGTAACAGCTTCATCACCATAGATGAAGCTGTATTCCTCGGTATTGCCTTCTTTATGGTTAACCGAAGTCATGCTTAGTGACCTGACTTATTGTTACCAGACAGGCCAAGACGGGTGATCTGAATGACATCTGTGATAATGGCTTGCGCTTTGTCGATACCAACATCATTAAACAGCAGTGGCAGCAGTCCTAAACGGATTTGGTTTTCAATCTCTGATGGGTTAATTGAAAACTCGGCAACCGCTTTACGCACAATGCCATCAATGTCTAAGGCATACTTAAAGCATTGATCTTCCGTTAGCGGTGATGGTTCACCTAGCACTTTTAGGAACAGACCATAGTAGGCTTGAACATGGCGTTTGATTTTAGGGTCAAGCTCTACAAAGCGATCCGTTGGTAATCCTGCCACATCGCGGTCTCTGACCTGCTGCTCGAAATCCGCAAATAGAAGATACTGTTTAACGGGGCTATCAAACATCTCCTTGGTTTTCTCGATGGCTTGCTTTAACAAGTTTGAGAAATACTCTTGCGCATACGGATCATCCGCCAAATCTTGCTCAATCATCTTGGTTACACGGCCTGTGATGACATCCTTTTTGTTTTTGGCTTCATCATCGGTCATTTGCTCTGGTTTGGCATCTTTACCCATGTTGCCAACCAGATAAGCGCCTTCTGGCTCTTCAATCGACACACCTGCTATGTGCTTGTCTAACATGGCGCGAATATTTTCTAAATACTCGTCGTAGTCCACGGTTTCTTCTGCATCTGCGCGTACTTGTTGGCGCAGTTGACTCATGGACTTCAGCGTACTCTTATATAGTTCTCTCTTATTGTCGAAGCTTTTATCTTCAAAGTACGTCGCTGATTGCAATGCGACTTTTAAGCAGTTAGCAAACGCGGTTAGCGCCGCATAAAAATCATTACGCAGCTTTAAGTTGGTATCCGTCAGTTGACCATCAATGGTATCAATCTTAGGTGCCAAAGCCTGACGAAGTGCTTGTCCATCTTGCTTGTTCTTCACACTAGAAAAAATTGCCCAAAGGTCATCATACAAACCTGGCAACTTTTTGTACTCGGTATCCATGCGGTTGTAGAGACCTTTCAAGTCATCGATATCAAAGCCGCCTTGGGTGCGTTCAGCCAAGTCTTGGTACTTTTCAATGGTGATATCCAGCTCTTTGAGGATGCCACGGTAATCAATCAAATAACCGAACTGCTTTTTGCTGTGCAGGCGGTTAACCCGCGCAATAGCTTGAATAAGGTTATGCTGCTTTAACGGTTTGTCGATATAGAGCACCGTGTTTTTAGGCTCATCAAAGCCCGTTAGCAGCTTATCGACCACGATCATAATGTCGGGACCCTCATCCTTTTCAAATTCTTGGATGATGTGCTTGGTGTAGGCTTTTTCATCGCTCCAACCTTTCTGTGCGACGTTCTCTTTCCACCAATTTTGCACCAGATCGGTACTTTCATTATCGACGTTATCGTGTCCCTCACGGGTATCGGGTGGCGACATCGCAACAACGGACGTGACTTTACCGATTTGATCTAACAGCTTCTTATAGCGGATCGCAGAGGCTTTAGAATCACACGCCAGTTGACCTTTCAAACCTTGCTGCTTGAAGTTTTGGAAGTGATCAGAAATGTCGTGCGCAATTAACTCTAATCGTCCTTCGGTTTGGTAGATCTGACCTTTTTGCGCGAACTTGCGTTTTAAATCAGTGCGTTGTTTTTCCGATAGGGCATCGGTGATACGGTCAAACCACGCATCAATCGCTTTGTCGTTGGTGCTCAGGTCAGGCTTGCGTTCTTCATACAACAACGGCGTAACAGTGCCATCTTCAACGGCTTGCTGCATGGTGTAAGAGTGAATGATCTTACCGAACTTGTTCTCAGTTTTATCATCTTGCAGCAGAGGTGTACCAGTGAAACCGATATAAGCGGCTTTCGGCAAGGCTTGCTGCATTCGGATGTTGTTCTCACCGTTTTGGCTACGGTGCCCCTCATCCACTAATACTATAATGTCTGGGCTATCGTTGTAGCATTCAGGTAGGTTAATCGCTGTACCAAACTTGTTGATGATCGAGAAGATGATACGTTCATTGCCTTTGCCAATTTGCTCAGCAAGGCGTTTACCTGTAGTTGCCATTGCCTCTTTTTTGTCTTTATCTGACAGTGCGCCGCCAGAGGCAAAGGTGCGAGCAAGCTGATCTTCTAAATCCACACGGTCAGTCACAACCACAACGCGACACTTCGCTAACTCTTTTAGCCAAATCAGTGCTTTTGACAAAAACACCATAGTGAATGATTTGCCTGAACCTGTGGTATGCCAGATCACACCGCCGTTACGTGCGCCTTTGTCATCAAAAGAGGTGATGCGATCCACTAAAGCTTTAATGCCAAATACTTGCTGATAACGAGCTACAATCTTGCCTGCTTTTTTATCAAACAGGGTAAATAAACGAGTTAGCTCTAGTAAGCGGTCATGGCGCAGCAGGGATACTAATAAGCGATCTTGGTCTGTCACTACCAAATCACCGCCTGCAATCAGTGATAGATATTCATCTTTGATTGCTGGCGTGCGATGGCTGAAAAATGCATTCAATTGCACGTCATTCAGTGAGGTGTTCTTAAGGCGTTCAAAGGTATTTTCAGTAATTTCTTCTTCTTTCCATTTCGCCCAGAACTTTTCAGGTGTGCCGCACGTACCGTATAAGCCATCATGTCCATTGATGGATAACAACAGTTGGCTGTAAGCAAACAGATGAGGAATTTCATCCACTTTTTGGTTGCGAATGTTTTGCGAGATACCTTCGGTGATGGTGGGTTTGCCATTGATACTGCTATCAGGACGTTTAGCTTCTATCACGACCCACGGCAAGCCATTAACGAAACAGACCACATCAGGAATGCGTTTACCTGTGCCACGAGCATTATCAACTTCCATCTCTTCAGTGAAATGGAACTGGTTGTTTTCTGGCGTATCCCAATCAATAATTTGAATGGTTGGGTTGGCTTTTTTGCCATCAACAAACTCGGTGACGCCAATACCGTAGGTTAACGCGTTATAGAGCTTTTCATTGGCTGCTTTTAGTCCTTCATTCATCGCAGGGTTAGCCAGTTCTTGCACGATTTTATCAATCGCAGCTTCTGATAAATGGCGCTCTTTACCCATGAAGGAATAGGTTTTGAAGCTTAAAACCTTGCGTAACACCAGCGGCAAAATGACCGTGGTTTTGTTGCCACGCATTGCCATGCATTCACTTGGTGGAATGAATTGGTAGCCAAGGTTAGTAAGCAAAGTTAGTGCAGGGATTTTTGCACTTTGTTCTTCTTTGAAATTGGGCGTGTGGTGCTTAGGTTCACTAGGAGATAATGGTTCCATACTTAGCCTACGACATTGTTCTTATTGTTTATCAGGGCTTGCTAAACAAGCCCTGTATTGGTTGTCAAAAGATGCGCCAATTAAGCGGCTTCAGTTTCCGCAACTTGTTCCCTTAAAGCTTAGGGTTTGTCGCTAGGCGGCAAGCTTATCTAGCCCCATGAACATAGTTGTCCTATTTGATTGGGGTAGAAAAGCGTAGCCAACAACGCGACAGGCACTAAGATGACAGGGATACGCGACGCTTGCCTGTTAATAACTGTTGCATCAACGCTTTTTTCTCTTGCTTGAAGTGAGCAAGCTTAGCTTCTAACAACTCGATTTCTTTATCGGCGGCGGTTAGAACTGAGGCGATTCTTTGTTGCTCATTTTTTAGAGGAGCACTTAATGGAATTTTCTCAAAACTACTTTTGTTCAAAATAGGTACAGCAGTAGTACCTGCCCAAGCCAATAACTTATGCTTGTTAAATTCAATCTGGTAATAAAAGAATTCATTGGAATGATTGTTATTTATAACAACTGCGTTAATTTGTTGATTGGTTGTTATGTTTTCATAGGCAATTGCATTTTTACCAATGGAAGCAATACATGTAACTAAAACACTACCTTTAGGTACAATTCTGGCTTTAGATGCACCTAATTTTGTTAGTTTTACCTTTGTATTGCCAACATATTTACTTTTGAAATCTTCAGCAGTTGCCCAGCTTATGTCCGAGCCATAGTTACTATCATCATTTTTTGGCGGGGTATTACCCGTTACAACTTTACCGAATTCTCCAACCTTAACCTCTTCCCATTCCCCCTCAAACGTTTTACCCGTTTCAGGATCAATCAAGCGCTTTTTACCCGTCAACAACTGCTGCATTAAGGCTTTTTTCTGCTGCTTGCTGACATCAATCAACTTTTCAGTGGTTGTAATTGCTTTATCCCATGTAGAAAGGATTTGGGCGATTTTGTGTTGCTCTGGGAGTGGAGGGACAAGTATTGGTTGATTATCAATGTCTTTCTTTTGAACATGTAAAAGAGTGGCTTTAAAACCATGTGCTTGAGCTTCAATCTTATTGGTAACCCATCTCAATGATTCATAGAGCCAATCTTGATCGACTTGATCTTGTGCATAAACCTTATAGATATGTTGGTTCAACACACCACGTTCTTTTTTCCAGATGAATGGCCCGAAAGATACCCCTTTAGTGCCAGCCCATGAAAACAACAATTGTCCTGTTTCTACTAACCACTTTTCGTTTACTTCGCCAGAGTAATAATTGAAGTTTTCGCTACCATTCAAATTTTGGATACGAATGATTGGTAGGCCTTTCGTATCCCACTGATGCGGCTTAAAGCTATTTCCATTTTGAAGAGTACAAATGTCAGAAATCTGTTGCTTTCTCCAATCATTAGGCACCATAACCTAACTCCTCTAGGTAGCCCGCCATTTCCGCTTCTAGGTCAGCTAGTTCAGTTTGCAGCGCCAAACGCTCACTACGTACTGCCATCAAATCGATTTCCGCTTCTTCTTCAAAGGTATCGACATAACGAGGAATATTCAGGTTGTAGTCGTTCTCGCGGATCTCATCGAGGCTTGCTACATAGGCGTACTTATCCACGTTATCGCCGCTGCGGTAGGTCTTGACGATCTTGTCGATGTTTTCTGCTGTAAGAACGTTCTGGTTTTTGCCAGATTTGAACTCACGCGAAGCATCAATGAACATCACATCGTTGGTGTCTTTCTTCTTCTTGAAGATCAAGATTGCCGCTGGAATGCCCGTACCGAAGAACAGTTTTTCAGGTAAGCCGATCACCGCATCTAGCAAGTTTTCTTCAATCAACTTTTGTCGGATTTTACCCTCAGAAGATGCGCGAAATAGCACCCCATGAGGCACAACCACGCCCATGCGACCTGTCTCTGGTTTCAAAGTCTCGATCATGTGCGAGATGAACGCGTAATCACCTTTGGTTTTTGGTGGCACACCACGGCGGAAACGACCAAAGTGATCGCTTTCTGCGTCTTCATGTCCCCATTTATCTAACGAGAACGGCGGGTTTGCGGTGACTACATCAAAGTGCAGCAAGCCACCGTTAGCATCTTGTAGCTTAGGGTTACGAATGGTGTCGCCCCATTCAATGCGGTGGTTGTCTTCGCCATGCAGGAACATGTTCATTTTTGCCAGTGACCATGTTGAGCCAATCGCTTCTTGACCAAACAGGGCATACTGCTTAGAGCCGCCAAAGTTCTTTTGAACTTGCTTACCACACTTCATCAATAGCGAGCCTGAACCACACGCTGGGTCACAAATGCTGTCGCCTTGTTGTGGCTCTAAGATGATAGAGAGCAGATCCGATACCTCTGGCGGGGTATAGAATTCACCTGCCGATTTTCCGCTACCTGCGGCAAAGTGTTTGATCAGATATTCGTAGGCGTTGCCAATCACATCCAGCGAACCAACACGGCTTGGACGTAAGTTTAGAGTTGGCTTACCAAAGTCTTCTAACAGATGGCGTAGAATGTCGTTTTTTTGCTTTTCATCACCCAGTTTATCTGTGTTAAAGCTGATGTCTTGGAACACGCCTTTTAGTTTGGTGCCGTTGGCTTCTTCAATCGCGTGCAGTGCTTGGTCAATACGAGTACCGTTACCTGCGGTATTACGTGCATCATACAAATCCCAGAATGTTGAACCTGCTGGAATTTTGAATGATTGGCTGGCAAGCATAGCTTCAACCATCTCTTTGTTGTCACCGAACTGTTTAGTAAGTTCTTCCACTTTGTCTTGGCGTACATCTGAGATGTATTTTAAGAACAGCATGGTCAAGATGAAGTCTTTGTAGATAGATGGATCTACGGTGCCACGGAACGTATCGCACGCTGACCATACGGCTTTGTTGATATCGTCTTGGTTGATTGGAGAGTTTGGCATGTGTATCTCTTTATTATTTAATTAATTAATTTTTAATGCTTTTATTATTTAAGCAGGTCAGTAGCAATAGCATTGAGTTGCTGCTGACGGTTGTTTATAAGCTTATGAAGTAAGGCATTTTCTTTGATGCTGGCTTCATAGAGCTTGGCAATGGTGTTCTGTTTACAAAGCGTTGGCAGCGCGATAGGCGTTGCCGCAAGTACAGGCTTACGGATGCTTATTTGGAAGCTGCCTTCAGCACTTCGTTTAAAGTACGTTTGAGCAGGTAGCTGGTTAAGTTGCCAAGTGAGGAACTGAGGGTTCACTTTCTCTTTCCACTCAGATTTCACTCTGAGCAAAAACAGACTTGGCGCACAGGTAGTCCTCTCTAGTGCTTCATGCACATAACACGCAATGTGCTTGCTGCCTTTTGCACTAAACAAGATATCACCTTGCTGTAACCAATCCGCATCACGCTTACCTGTTAGGTCAGTTACGATCAAATCATTGGTTTGTAGCTCACCTAACGGTGAAATATCTTTCGCCTGAACCGCTCTAACGCTTCCACTTGGGATATCTCTTATTGCCCCTCGAAATGGGTAGCCAGCTTGTATTGTGACGCATTCTGCAAGTGTGATTGTTACTGTTCGCTCTTGTTCAGAAGATGCTGACTGGTCATTGCTTACAACCATTGGGTTGTGCCTCATTTGTCATTTCTTCCTCACATTGTCGCACCATGCTTTTTCTATGCAACGCATTTTTACAGTAATTATATGATGCAAATAAAACTTTGACATTAAAACCTAATTCATCTAGTTTTTATTGCAGTAATTGAATGATGCAGAGTGGGTTTAATGAAAGTAATTAAGCATGATGTGAATTTGGGGGATCTACCTTACTTCGATTCTCAGTGTTCTAGTGAGCAGGTCTTGCGAGTTATTGCTTTCCATAAGGATCGTGAAGTCCCTAGCTTTCCACGACTACGTTCGTTAACTCGAATCCATGATGTTCTTGAGATGAATCTATTTTTGGAGCATCGCTACAAAGGGCTATTTATGCCGCCAAAGCGAGCCAATAAAACCAATAACCTTGGCGGTGTTAGCGTGCTTACACTGAGTTCAACGGCGTATTCGTTAAGCATTTTTTTGGCGTGGCTTGAAGAAAATAATGTGGCTTGGCAAGAGGTGATCGCCGTTGCTTCGTCTGAAAAAGCTAAATATTGGCTCCCTGTGTACCGCTTTCGTAAGCATTTGATTGAACGAGTACAGGCTAAGGAAATTGGTCGAGACTCAGCCAATTTGTATATGAATCATATTCGTCAGTTTTATGAGTGGGCACTCAAGCAGCGTCGTATCGATAAAATCCCATTTGAATACAAAACAAAAATTATCAAAAAGAAGCGCAAAGATGGCGATATTGACTTCCTTTTTGCTGGTCACTTTACCCAAGAACGAGGCATTACTGTGACAACTACCGATTTACTTATCCCCAAAAAATACAAGCAAAAAACCTTTAATCAAAACGAATTGGCACCGTATAGCCGTGAAGAGTTGGAATTGCTCTACGGAAGTCAGGAGTTAATGAAACCAGCCTCAAGACTGTGGGTTGAACTGGCGCATCAGTGTGGTTTGCGAGCCGATGAGGTCGCCACCTTTCCTGCCTCGGCAGTCAAAGACCCTACGCTTATCTCCGATAAAATCTTTTATGTGGAAATCACGGGTAAGCTGAGTAAAACCAGAAAGGTCATGGTATCGAGTGCGCTTATGGCAAGTTTATGGGGGTATCTAAACTCGACTGAGCGACAACGTCGTTTGGGTAAATGGCAGCTAGAGTACGGTGAAAGTAATACCGCACCACTGTTTATTAATCGCTCTGGTAGGCCAATGATTGCAAAATCAGTCAGTAATGTGATTTCCAAAGTGCGAGCTGGATTAGATGGAAAAACGCTAGAGAGAGACTTTCACGATCTCCGCTCTACATTTGCTACCAACCTTGCCAAGTTCATGCTTAAGCAAAACCTGCCCATTGGTTTTATTCAATACAAGTTGATGCAGTTGCTTGGACACAGTGATTTTTCGACGACGCAGAAGTACATCAATTTTGCGCGTTCAGAAACCTTCGATAAGCAAATGTCGAATTGGGTCGATAAGTTGTTTGGTGAACATTTACCGAGCCTACATGGTGACTTACAGGCAATTCAACAAGGTGGTGCTAATGAGTGAAGTTATACTTGAACTGCCTGTTGGCAATACCAATATCACGGATTTATTCCACTTTTCACCTGCTTTAGTGGATGACTTAAAGCAGATCTTAGCCAGTGAACGCTATCAAGGTAGAAAAGGACATAACTTACGTTCAATGTCTGCACGATTTCGAGTGGTCTTGATCGCATGTCGATTTATTATCGCCAACGAAACCAATGCGTATACGCTCAAGCAAGGCTTTGATGCTTTTGTTAAAGATAACTATGCATTTTTGAAGTCTCTTTATAGAGGCGATATACGTACACACCTTTTTAAGGAGCTATTGCTGGCTGTGGGTGCATACAGAGGAACGCCAGTGCTCAAACATCATTATCAATCTGATTTGTGGGCGTTTTATTTTGAGGAACAAAATGTTTGGCGACACATTGATAGTGCAGATTTAAAAGAGGCAATGCCGAGAACCCACGGTGAAATGACGGCACTACTAGACAGTGAAATTGAATTATTGGGGCAAAAAAACTACAACATAGAGACGCTTCATACTCGATTCACCAAAGCCAGACGTTTGTTACGAGAGCGTTTAGCTCCCAAGTTTAAAGCAGAATTTGAGCAGCATGGCTTGCAAGCATTCAGTGTCGATAACAATCGTATTCAAAAATCACTGTTACAAGCCATTCAAAATGATGTTCAGCAGAAGAAAATCTCGATTAGAACAGGCACAGGCTACTTTGAAGTTGTGCGATGGTTGATGGAGGTTACAGGGCAAGAATTTGTGGATGCCTATCGTATCACTATGCAGCGTTATCAAACCCATGCTAAACGCGAGTCACTGGAAAAAACCTACAGTGATGAAGAACTCATAGAATTAGTTTACCACTTAGAACAAGCTATCGAACAGGCACAAAATAGTAAACAACGAGTCACGTTGTACTTTGCCAAAATTCAGCTTAAAACTTGTTGGAATATTGCACCTATGTGCGCAATTGAGCTGTCGGACATTAAGGAAATCGAATTACCCACCTCAAAAAAAACGATGGCGATCATGCTGCAAAAAGCTCGCAAAGGGTACGACATAGATACCTACCATTTAGATGGGCGTACGGTGAACAGTGTGATGCAAGATTTGTTGCAAGTGAAAGCGTTGACTGAGCAATACAGAGAGGCTAACTCTCCATTGCAATCACTCCTGTTTGTCTATGACGAATACGGTGAGATCGGGTGCATTAAAGGCACAAATGCGACAACTTATATCAACGCATTGCTTGAAGCTCAAGGGTGCAGTGTACGCTACAACTCACAGCGCATTCGTAAGTCTGGTGCAAACTATATTTATCGTGAAGTGGCGAAAGACTTACGCAAATATAAAAAGCGGATGCGCCATTCATTCTCGACATTCCTCAAGCACTATAAACAGATAGAAGAAGCCGATATTCACGCCACTCTAGGGGAAGCGGTGCAAACTATGCAGAACTACTTCACTGGTCGAGAAATTAGTTCCGAAATCATCATTATTGATAAAGACAACCAGCATTTGCAACAGACCCCTACGGGCTTGTGTGCATCAAAAGGGAATGATCCTGAAGCACTGCAATATCACAAAGAACATAGATATTTGCATCAGAAAACTGGGCGTGATTCGGCATGGTGTAGCGATTATTTAGCGTGTATTTGGTGTAAATATTTTCGCACTGTTGCCGATCCCGATCATGTTTGGCAGCTCTTGAGCTATCGAGATTATGTTCTAGCGGATATGAGCGCGAGTGTGTCCAATCTAGAGGGCAACGAGCAACAAAAAGAAGCGATAGAAATATTGAATAATCGCGTGAATGATATTTTACGTCAACTGGGTACTAGAAACCCCCAAGCAGTCGAGCAAGCGGAAGAAATGCAACGAAATCAAGGTATGCATCCATTCTGGTCATTTGCAGTATCTACAGTCGCAATATAGGTAAAAACAGAATGATACATGATGTCTTAGAAGAGGTTTTAGCGATAGATGGTGCTATCAAATTACAGCCATATTCCGTAGAGAAATATCAACGTTTAGCTTCTATCGTTTTGTGGCAAGTTCATCGAAATACAGGAGCGAAAGTAAGCTGTTTTCGTGATGACTCTTGGCTGAGAAATGGTGAAAAGGAATCCATAACATTTCATAATGCTTCTGATGAGTTTAAATATGAACTAAAAGCATTAACGCTTGGAATGCTCACTCATGGAGCAGGTGAAGGTATGCTTCCTGTTAAGTGGGGGACAACTAAGAGAATTATTCGCTGTAGTAAACGCTTCATTCTATGGCTACAAAAGCAAAATATTCGTTCACTTCATCAGTTAGATACACTGCCGCTACTTCGTTTAAGGCATCTTCTTGCGAAATATTTAACTGACATGAACGCTTCGAAGCATATTCATATTGCCCAAGAGATAGCGAGTTCCCTCTATTGGTGGCAAAAATACAGTATTGTGAATAAAGTTGAGGTGATAGCACTATTTAATGAGTTATTGAGTCCCCTAATTGCCCGTAAAGCCGCATTGCGCCACAAACATGCCGTGATTCCAACTCGGATTATGAAATTAATATTAAAAGAGTGCGAGAAACAGCTTGATGTAGCCGAAGTGTATTTTGAAGGATGGCAGTCAATTCAAAACACTTTGACAGATAGAATTCCTGCCCTGGCACCTTGGCATTTCAAAAACAGCACTTTTATTGATGGATTGAGTACAGAGGAAATGGAGGATTTAGATGAGTTACATCCTCCTTTCGATACAATTCGTCGGTATGCATTCGTGCTGATACTCGCTTATTCTGGCATGAGGCATAGCGAGGTAATGGCGCTTGAAGATAATTCAGCGTTTAGCCGTGGTGGTGTTTTTTATTTACGTTCGTCACTATCTAAAACTACTGATGGCACTCAGTATTTAGAGTGGGTTGTAAGTGAACACGCATATCGTGCTGTTAAACTAATTGGCAAGATGAACGCTATTTATCGTTATCGCGCCCAAGAATTGGTGCGTCATCACGCCAGTTCATTGCCTAAAAAGCGGGTTCAAGATCTTCAATTTGGAATAAAAGATAATAAGTTGTTTCGAGTTAAGCATACAAGACAATCTGCGTGGTTCAGCAATCAAACTAAAGCAACTAAGAACGGATTTAATAATATAAATACGTTGTTTAACATCCCCGTGGAGGAAGCTGATATTGAGCAGTTAGAGGCTCTAGGATGTAATGTTCAATCTATTTCTGCGAGTAGTCCGAAATTTCGCTTACCTTACCAAGTCGGCATTCCTTTTAACTTTACTTCACATCAATTTAGACACACGTTTGCTTGGTTCATTGTTGCCAACCGCTTAGGCGATCTTGATGACATTAAATACAATTTCAAGCACTTAGAAAACAGTATGACGCTAGTTTATAGTCATCGTGGCTATGACACTATGGCTGAATTGGTGCGTTTAACCGAAAGCTTTGAGGCTTATCTAATCGAACAAGCTATGACTGATATGGTGAGTGCAGCAGAGCAAGGTCACTTAGCTGGTAGAGGTGGTGAGAAATTTGTCGAAAGGCTGAAACTGGTTCTCGGAGATGACTTTGAAAGTGGCTCTTCCCCCCATTTCGCCAATATGCAGGAATTGTTGGCGTACACCGCTAAGCACTCTTCTAATTTTCGAGGGTTATCTCATGGATACTGCACCAAAGGTATTGGTTGTAAAGTCCGTAATGCAGCAGACCCAAGCCATTGCATCAACTGTGACTCCTATATCGCAACTCCAAAGCATTTACCTCATTGGCTTGTAATAAAGCAACGCTGTGAGCAGCAGCTATCAGCGTTTGAGCGATTCCCCACAGAAATGCAGCCAAGATTCGCATCGTTTAAAGGTGCGCTCACCGATAACTTACATGCGGCAAATCAAATCATTGCACAGTTACAAATCAACATTAAGGAAGCCTAATAGGAATGGAAACAAGACAGCAACTTGAAGCCATTGTGACCGAGATGATTGCAACAGGCGAAAAGATAAACGTGAGCCGAGTAGCAGCAAAAGCAGGTGTTTCTAATGCTCTTATTTACAATCGTTATCCAGAGTTAAAAGTGCGTATTCAAACGGCGAAAGAAACACAACAAAGCCGAAAGCAACAGGTTGAAGCAACGACCGAAGCCGAAAAACTGAAGTCTCAACTCGATAAAGCTAAGAAAACGCAGGAAGAAGCCGAGTTGATGGCATGTTCGTACCAAAAACAAAACGAGCAACTTTGGGAGCACATCCAACAGGTTTATGCGATGTATGACCAAGTGCTAGTAGAGCGAAATGACTTTGCTGAACGTTTGAAGTTTATGAAGTAACAAATTCCCTTAATTCATCCTGCTAGAGCAATAATTCAGAGTTAATTATCATCTAAAACTGTTACAAGCCTAAATGCCTTGTATCTATTGGGAGTAACAGTTTTAGTAACACCCCTAAAATTCCATTATCTATACCCCTGCTGAAGTGGTGCGTCTGCTGGTGGAAATTCTTGAGCCAGCTGAAGGCATGGAAATCTACGATCCGACCTGTGGTTCGGGCGGTATGCTAATCCAAAGCCGCAACTACGTGCAGGAAACGGGCGGTAACGTTAAGAAAATTCACCTGTTTGGCCAAGAAGACAATGGCGGCACCTGGTCTATCTGTAAGATGAATATGATCTTGCATGGAACAGGTGGCGCAGACATTGAAAATGGTGACACGCTAGCCACACCGCTGCACCGAACCAAAGATGGTGAACCTCGTCCTTTCGATCGCGTGATTGCTAACCCGCCGTTTTCACAAAACTATAAGAAAGCGGATATGCAGCTCAAAGAACGCTTTAACACCTTTATGCCAGAGTCTGGCAAGAAAGCGGACTTGATGTTTGTGCAACACATGGTGGCTTCACTCAAAGCCAACGGTAAAGCGGCTGTGGTGATGCCTCATGGCGTATTGTTCCGTGGCGCAGAAGAGCGTACTTGCCGTCAAGACTTCATTGAGCGCGGCATTCTTGAAGCCGTGATTGGCCTGCCGCAAGGCTTGTTCTACGGTACGGGCATTCCTGCCTGTGTGTTGGTGTTGAATAAAGCAGGGTGTAAAAACCGTGACTCAGTGCTGTTTATTAACGCTGACCGTGAATATCGTGAAGGCAAAAACCAAAACAGCTTACGCCCTGAAGATATTGAGAAAATCACCAGCGTCTATAAAGCCATGCTGGAAGCTGAAGAGCACCCTGGCGTCGAAAAATATGCGCGTTTGGTTCATAAAGACGAACTCAAGCGTGAAGATTACAACCTCAATATTCGCCGCTATGTCGATAACAGCCCAGCACCTGAGTCTCAAAACGTTAAAGCACACTTAAACGGCGGTATTCCAACCAAAGAAATTGATGCGCTGCAAAGCACTTGGAGCGATTATCCAGGCTTGCAAGAAAGCCTGTTCGTTCCACGTGCTAACAACGAGTTCCAAGACTTTGCTGATGAGTTTGAAGCCTTGTCATCGCTCAAACCACATATTGAAAACTTCCCAGCGGTACTGAAAAAACATGCGGATTTCCAAGCCGCGTTGGATGATTGGAAACAAAACTTTGCTGGCTTTGAAGCGTTAGGCGACATAAAGCTCGGCGATGAAGGTGTATTTGCTCTGCGCCGTGAATCGCTGAACACCATTGAAAAGCACCTAATGCCGATCAACCTACTGAACCAATACAAAGTGCGTGGCGCATTGGCAGATTGGTTTAAAACCCTGGAAGCGGATTTTAAATCTGTTGCTGCAAGTGGCTGGAATGCTGAGCTTATTCCTGACGAAGTGCTGTTTGCCAGCCAGTGCGCCGATGTGGTGGAAGAGCTGGAGACCAAACAGGCGCGTATCAGCGAACTACAAGCCTTTGTGGATGCAGCCGATGAAGAGGACTACGAGCCGACCGATGAAAACCCTGCGTTGCCATCTCAATATGTTAAACAGCTGAAAGACGGCCTGAAAGATCAGAAAGCGACAATCAGTACTAGCCTTGCAGTGCTGAAGGCCCAAATAAAAGATGCGTTCACCCAGCTGAAAAACAGTGCAGAACTTCCAAAAGGCACTAAGCAAGGGGATTTTGCCAAAGGGCTGACAGGCAAAGAGCTGAACTTCGCAGTCCATAGCGAGATCCTTGCGCTTGCGGATGAACTCGGCGTTCAGTTAGATAACCTTGAGCTGATCAAAGAGCACGCGCGAAAAGGTGCAGTTGCTGCGGCTGAAGCAACAGCGATTGAAGCCAAGCTGGCAGCACACAAAGCGCTGGAAGATGAGTTGAGGCAGCTGAAAGCGGAAATCAAGGATACCGAAAAACGCCGAGATGAACTGCTTGAGGCTGCTCGTGACGCAATTACACCAGAACAGGCGAAAGTACTGATTCTGGACCGGTTCAAAACTGAGCTGGATCGCCAATACCAAAGTTATGTGCGTGCCTTGTTGCTTGACCGTATCGCTGCAATCGAGAACCTACATCGCAAGTACCAAGTTACCGCCAAAAGCATCATTGCCAAACGAGAGCAGGAAGCGAGCAAATTAGCTGGCTTTATGAAGGAGCTGGGCTATGAGTGATTCAAAGCTTCCAGCAGGATGGAGTAAAAAGCCCTTGGGAGCTTTGGTTAGTTTCCAAAAAGGTAGGAAAACAGACACGTCAAAAAATGCTCTTAATGGTTATGCCCGCTATTTAGGAGCGTCAGGTTTGTCTGGTAAGGATGATGGCTTCGCGGATATGGCTGGAGCGGTCATTGCTGAACCTAGTGATCTGTTGATGCTTTGGGATGGTGAGCGTTCTGGTCTGGTTGGGTACATGCAACAAGGCGTTGTCGCTTCTACTGTGTCACGACTAACACCAACAGATGAAATCGACTCAGCTTATTTATATTACAAGCTGGTTAGTTTATTTGATTGGATTCAAGCTCGTCGCACTGGTACGGGGGTTCCCCATGTCCCTAAAGATCTAGGAAAGATACTAGATATCATCTATCCGAAAGATAAGAGTGTTCAAAGAAACATCGCAACTATTTTACGTACCATCGACAACCAAATCGACGCCACACAAGCCCTTATCGACAAATACACTGCTATCAAACAAGGCATGATGGCCGACTTGTTTAGCCGAGGTATCGACCCAGAAACCAAAGCCCTTCGCCCAACGTTTGAAGAAGCGCCTGAGCTTTATCATAAAACGCCTTTGGGGATGTTACCGAAAGGGTGGAAAGTTATTGAGTTAGAAAACCTGCTGGATGATGTGACCACTCCAATGCGAAGTGGGCCATTCGGTAGTGCTCTGTTGAAAGAAGAATTGGTCAGTGAAGGCATTCCCTTATTAGGTATAGATAATATCTTTGTTGAGCGATTCAAGGCAAGCTATAAGCGCTTTGTTACTGAGCGGAAGTTTAGAGAATTATCTCGTTATGCCGTTCGAGAAAGAGACGTGGTCATTACGATAATGGGAACTGTCGGAAGATCGTGCGTTATTCCCGAATCCATAGGGCTGGCTTTATCGTCTAAGCATTTATGGACAATGACGTTTGATAAGGAGCAAATATTACCTGAACTAGTTTGTTGGCAATTGAACCATTCGCCTTGGGCTGAAAGTTGGTTTAGGCGTGAGTCACAAGGGGGGGTTATGGATGCAATCCAGTCTCAAACGCTCAAAAAACTGAAACTAGTAGTTCCCATGCCAGCGGAGCAAAATACGATCTATGAACGTTATGAAAATTTAAATAATCATATTGAAGTTAATCAGACCTCATTGGACAAGCTGATGCTTCAAAAGGCTGGCCTAATGCAGGACCTTTTAACAGGCAAAGTCCCAGTACCCGCATAACAAAAAATAAGAAAATGGCAGCAGGTAAAAGCCTCGCTGCCTGCAATAAGGATATCAAACAATGTCAGAGTACCAATTAGTTGAAAAGCCGCTGCTAAATCAGCTTAAAAGCATGGGCTGGGATGTGACGGATTTAGGGCAGGGTGTGCCGACCGACCCAACCACCAGCTTTCGCAGCTCTTTTCGTGAAGTCATCTTAAAAGACATTTTTAAAACCGCAGTACATCGCATCAACACCACTGATGATGGTAAGCCGTGGCTGACGGATAGCCAACTCGATGTCTTGCTCGATGATGTCACCGACTTTGGTACTCACAAGTTGCTGGCGGCCAATGAGGAGTTTATTGGCCGTCTACACAAATGGCAACTTGACCGTAACGAGCTGACCGGCGAAGAAGACCCTGTTGTGAAACTGATTGATTTTGATAATTGGAAAAACAACACCTTCACTGCCATCAATCAGTTCCGTGTTGATACCCCAGGGTTGGGGAAAGAGCACATTCGCCCTGACATTGTATTGTTCGTCAACGGCCTGCCGCTGGTGGTGATTGAGTGTAAAGAGCAGTCACAGCATTGCTGCAACCCAATGGCTGCAGGCATTGACCAATTGCGCCGCTATGCAGACTTGCGCGAGCCCGAACACAGTAAACTGCGCGAAGGTGAACCCGCTCTGTTCTTTACCAACCAGTTGATGGTCAGCACCTACGGTGATGATTGTAAAGTGGGCACCATCACCTCGAATGAAGATTACTACTTCAACTGGAAAACTATCTACCCCGATACTGAGCCCTATATTGCACCGGAAATCGGCACCCATCGCAGCCAGGAAAAGCTTGTTCAGGGCATGCTTCACCCACAAAGACTGCTTGATATCACTCGTTGTTTTACCCTGTTTATGGATACCGACAACGGCCCACGTGTGAAAGTAATTTGCCGATACCAGCAATTTCGCGCGGTGCAAAAAATCCTTGAGCGTATGGAGCAGGGCGAAACGGGGATTCAACGTTCAGGCGTGGTTTGGCATACCCAGGGAAGCGGAAAAAGCCTGACCATGGTGTTCTTGGTGCGTAAGCTTCGTCGCCATCCTGAGCTGAAAAGCTACAAAGTGCTGATGGTCAACGACAGAAATGATCTTGAAGAGCAGCTCACTAATACAGCGGCTTTAATTGGTGACAAGGTCGTTGTCATTAAAAATACGAGAGATGCGAAGGCGGAGCTTGCAAACGATACGTCAAATACCAATATGGTGATGGTGCATAAGTTTCGCGAGCAAGACAGTGGTTTCCTACCAGAATCTGTGCGTAAGCTTTTGTCTAAACAGCTAGCGGAAGCGCAAGAAGCCGGTGATGTTGAGCGTATCGAAGAACTAGAGTCAGACTTTGATGCCGAGATCGTCATGCATCAGCCTTTCGGGGTGATCAATGAAGGCGAAAAAGTCCTGATCTTAGTGGATGAAGCGCATCGTACGCAGCGGGGAGGTAAAGACCGTCCAAGCCTTTCAGATAACCTGTTTGATGCTTTCCCGAATTCCACCCGAGTGGCATTTACAGGAACGCCGCTCATCGCTGACCACCACACTTATCCAACCTGGAAGCGCTTTGGAGTCAATCAAGAAAAAGCCTATATCGACAAGTACAAACTTCAGGATGCCGTCGATGATGGTGCGACGTTAAAAATTCTCTACGAAGGCAAAACCGCAGAAAGTGCGATTTACGATAAAGCGGGGTTTGATACCAAGTTTGAAGATCTTTTTGCTGACAGAACGGAAGAAGAGCTGAGAGAGATCCGTAAAAAGTACGGTGCGGAAGGGGATATTCTTGAAGCAGAAAAGCGTATTGAGGAAATTGCTGAGGATCTAGTAAAACACTACCTAAGACAAATCCTGCCAGCAGGGTTTAAAGCGCAGGTGGTGTGTTCTTCCAAGCAAGCGGCTATTCACTATCAAACCTATATTGAAAAGGCACTAGCGAAAGAAATCGAGCTATACAGAAAGCAACCTGAGCAATGTATCGACAAAGCCTGGCTTGAACGTCTTGAGTTTTTGAAAACGGCGGTGGTGATTTCAAGTGATGACACCAATGAAGCAGCATCTTTCACATACGCCAGAAAGCAGGCTAAAGAGCTAAAAGCAGTCGATAACTTCAAGAAGAAGTTTGATCACAGCAAGCCAAATACCGGCGTCGCTTTCTTGATTGTCTGCGACATGCTGTTAACGGGCTTCGATGCGCCTATTGAACAGGTGATGTATCTCGACAAGAAACTGCGAGAGCATAATTTGCTGCAAACCATTGCCCGTGTAAACCGCACAGCGAAAGAGAAAAAACGTGGCTATATTGTCGATTATATTGGTCTTGCTCATCACTTGAGAGATGCACTGTCGATGTACTCTCAAGATGATCAAAACGACATCATGGAAAGTATGCAGAACATTGATAGCGAAATGCCGGTGTTGGAAAGTCGTTATCGTCGTTTGCTTCAGCTATTTTCCGAACTCGATGTTCACAATATCGAAGCATTTGTGAACCAGAAACTTAGTGTGGATGAGCACTATCAAGTGCAACTTCAGGCGATTGCTGTTTTAGAAGACCCTCGCCAGCGTGACAGTTTCAACGTGTTCTTGAAGAAGTTTCTTCAGAGCATGGACATTATCATGCCGAACTCCTTGGCAGATCCTTACAAAACGCCGATGTACCAGTTTGTGCATATTCAAGCGAAAGCGCGTCAACGTTATCAAGATGACAGCATGAGCTTCCAAGGTGTGGGCGCAAAGATTCGCCATCTAGTAAATGAACACCTGATTAGTCTTGGTATTAACCCCAAAGTTGAGCCTATCGACTTGTTCAGTGATGCGTTTATGACCCACATGGGAAAAGAGCCGGACTTACAAGCGCAAGCGAGTGAAATGGAACACGCCATTCGTAAGCACTGCAAAGTCAATGCGGATGATGACCCAGTTTTCCACAAAAAAATGAGTGAGAAGCTGGATGAGATAATAAAAAAGCACTCTGGCAACTGGGAAAAGATGATCCTAGAGCTGAGTGCTTTGCGAGATGAAATCGATGCGGGGCGCGGGCCTAACGCTCAAATCTCCGACCCATTCTTTGATCTGATTGTCAGCATTGCATTCCCAGATGGTGAGCCTGTTAAGCCTCTGGACAAGGTAAAAGCCTGTGTCGACGCCATTATGGAAGAGCTAGGCGAAAACATCAGTAGCTTAGACTTCTGGGAGCGTGAGGACCTAGTGTCTGAGTTGAGAGGGCGCATCAAAAAACGCTTTATTCTCAGCAAAGTACCGCAGATGAAAGACGCGCGTGAACAGCTAACGATAGAGGTGGTAGCCCTGGCGCGTAGACGGGAGCAAATGCTTTTATCTGATCATGAGCTGACCATCAAAATTGAGAGGCTCATAGACGCGATAAAAGAACTAAAGCTAACAGGAACAGAGGAAGGCGATCGAAGAATACTGGATATGCTGAAGTATTCGGTATGTGGTACGGAGCTTTATTTAGCAAGTGAACTTGAGCAGTACGAACAGTTTATCCGAGTGGCCTCCGTGACTGTCAGAACTGACATCGACGTTCCCAATGCGCCTGAAGCTCCCTCATCAGACAGTAGCATGCCTTATGAAGTGAGAATTGAATACGACCTAATGTCAGCGCTCTCTCAAGAGGCTCTTTCAGACATTGTTTCTGCTCTTCAAGATGAATTAACAGTTGACGGGCTTGGGGCTCCTATCATTGCTTTAAAGCAGACCAGAAGAGGGAGCCAAGATTTCGATCTTGTAGCATTCTTTCAAGTGTCAATTGCGCAGGGGATCATCGGTTATATTGCTATAGCTGCCTTTAAGCAGCTTCTAAAAAGAGTCGCTGAACTTCCTCAAATGTTACCCGGTGCGATGGAAAAAAGCCGAGTCAAGAGAGAACGAATTGAGCCAACTTACAATGCGTTCGAAGTGAGATCGCAAAAGGAACTTGAGGAAGCAGTTGAAGAACGGAAAAAATTGAATAAAGAGCAGTTGCACTAACATGCAATACAAAGATATCAAATACAGCTTGAAACAAAGCAAGCGGAAAACCACCAGCATTCTTATCGAGCGGGATGGAAGTGTTACTGTGCTTGCACCTGAAAGCTACGATATGGAAAAAATAGAGAGTATCGTTGAGGAAAAACGCAGTTGGATTTATCGCAACCTTGCAGAGTGGGAAGATCTTAACCGCACCAAAGTTGAACGTGAGTTCGTGAGTGGTGAGGGCTTCCCCTACCTGGGCTGCAATTATCGCTTAAAGCTGGTGGACGAGCAGAAAGAAGACTTGATCCTGAAAAATGGTTACTTCCTCATGCGCCGTGATAAAGCGGAATACGGCAGCGAGCTATTCAAATACTTCTATCGCACCAAAGGGCTATCTCGTATTAGTAAAAGAGTAGAGCATTTCGCCCCAAAGCTAGGAGTGGATTATCGTGCCATCCGAGTCATGGAGCTTCAGCACCACTGGGCCTCTTGCTCACCAAAGGGCGACCTCAACTTTCATTGGCGTTGCCTGATGGCACCACTCGCTGTTCTTGATTACATCGTGGTGCATGAGCTAGCACATCGCATTGAGCCAAATCATAGTGCTGCTTTTTGGAACCTCGTCGATAAAATTATGCCGGACTACCAAAAACATGTTTCTTGGTTGAAGCATAATGGTGCGGGGATGGATCTTTGATTTGAAAGGAACAGAATGACTTAGTTCCTAACGGCAACGAAAGATGTTAAGGATTGATAATGATAAACACTATATATCGCCTGTTGCTGACATTTAACGCTACTTCATTGTTAGTAATCATTTTCCTGGTTCAAAAAACGTTCACATTGGGACACTTTTTCCCAGAAGTCCCTAGTTTGGTAGGGATGCCAAACTACGTGTCGTATTTGGGATACTTATCTGTACCTGTTCTTCTCACGGGGATAAGTATCCGTCTGAGCTCATGTTTGGGAAAGGATGAGTTCACACCGGATGAAATTGAGAGTGTTGAGCATGCAAATAATAGCTTTCTTCCGAGCTATCTCGGTTACTTTTTCGTCGCGTTGAGTGTTGGCAATTGGGAAACACTTGGGTTTGTTTATGGCGTATTGTTTGTGTTCACATTTTTATCGCAAGCTTTGTATTTCAACCCGTTGTTCTTGCTTTTTGGCTTTGAGTTCTACAATATCAACACAAAAAATGGGACATCTATCTTCTTGATAAGTAAATATAAATACAAAAAGCCTTGTGAGGTGGATGTCCCAGTGGCAAACCGAATTAATAATTACACGTTTATCGAACGAGGTGGCAATGGATCACGTGTTGGCGAAGGTTAAAAACTCACGTAAAAAGCCATACTTTAAGCTCATATCTGATCGTGGTTTGTTTGACGATGTAGGGGTTAATGTTGATACCTGCGTACCTTACAGCCCAGACCATAATCTAGATGAAGATGCTTGGTTTAAAGTCGAAAATTTTAGTGGGCAGCCTTTCTTCCTTGAGATTTTGAGGACTCCCTTCGACTCGAAAGATTTTGACGATCTTGTGAAAGCCCAGTTTGGCAAGATTGGTTTCATTTTCTCCGTGCAGAATGGTGACTTCTATTTTCAAAAAGTTACCCCCTCATTGTTTGTAAAACGTAAAACGATCGCTTTTGGTGAGGTGGCAACAATCGAGCAGGATGCAGCTCGCTTAGTGATTAACCCAGACCCTGATGCCATTTATTTTTCACAAACGGATACTCTCGTATTTACCAACCTTGCTACAATTTCGAGTATTTTCAAGGGCATCGACGTACTGTACAAAGAGGCAACTGAACAAGAGGTTGAAGACTTCTTGAACGAAGACTTTATCGAGCTGTCACCTGGTTACAGTTTGGATAAAGTGTCGAAGCCAAATAGGAAGAGAATTAGCTTGGCGATGGATACTCTAAACGCTCTAGAGCCTGAGCAAAGAACCCAAATGCTCACGTATATTGATGCTTACTGTGATGAGAAGCTGAAATACGACAAAACCTCAGGGAAGTTTGAAATCAATACTGATGACGAATTGAAGCTACTGCTCTACGGGATTGAACAACGTTTTTATACAACGCCTCTCAGTAAAGAAAGGCGTTTAGCAAACTCAGTTCAGTCGATGGATTAAATTACTTTCAACTGCTTAGTCCCAGTTACAGATAGGCTACCTTTGGCGGCCTCTTCGATATGCCCGCTCCACCAGCTCATCATAGGACGACGGCGTTCAAGGTAGTCAGTACGGTTATAAGCACTACGTACTTGGTTGTCATCAACGTGTGCCAATGATGTTTCGATTAAGTCACGGTCAAAGCCTTGTTCATTGAGTGTGGTACTCGCTAGAGAGCGTAGACCGTGGCTAACTAATCTTCCTGCAAATCCCATACGTTTTAGGGCCATATTTGCCGTTTGGCTGTTACATGGTTTCTTCGGATCGCGATCTGAAGGAAAGATAAATTCACGATGGCCGCTTATCGGCTTCATCACTTCCAATAGCGCCAGTATTTGCTCTGTGAGTGGGATGCGGTGCTCTCTTCTTTTTTTCATTCTCTCGGCTGGTATGGTCCATATTTTTTCTTCCCATTCAATCTCATCCCATCTAGCGCCTGCGGCTTCAGAAGGACGTGTCATAGTGTGAAGTTGCCACTCAATTAAACAACGAGTAGTACGCTTTATACTAGCATTGGCGATAGCTCCCATGAGCTCTGGTAACTCATCTGGTGCTAGTGCTGCCATGTTTTCTTTTTTGGGCTTTTTGAAAGCGGCTCGAATACCTGTTAATGGATTCGCTTTAACAAGACCACAGTTTGCCGCGTAGTTCATTATTTCGTTTAAGCGTTGAGATAAGCGTTTAACCGTCTCTAAACTGCCTTTTGCTTCGATAGGTCTAAGTAGATCAATAACGAGTGGGGCATCGATATCTTTTACTGGTGTATTCGCTATTTGCGGAAATACATGTAGTTCTAAAGAACGCCAGATATCATCGGCATAGTTTGGTGTGACACTTTCTTTTTTTCTTTCAAACCACTCTTTAGCTAAGTTGAGTAATGTGTCTTCAAGCTCTTTTTGCATTTCAGAAAGCTTTGAATCTCTGGCTTCTTTAGGATCAATGCCATCAGCAACAAGCTCCCTTGCTTCTATTGTCTTTTTACGGGCATTAGCGAGAGATAACTCAGGGAAAGCACCTAAACCCATGTTGATGCGTTTTTTAGTAATAGGGTGGCGGTAGTTGAAGTTCCACAACCGAGAACCATTTGTCCTAACTCGTAGCTGTAAACCGTCGCCGTCTGAAAGAACATAATCCTTCTCTTTAGGCTTTGCGTTGGTAATAGCTTTACTTGTTAGTCTAGTTGCTCTGGTTCCCATTGGGTCAACTCCTCAAATAAATGGTATTCCAAATACTATCATTTATTGCTTGGAATACCACGTGGAATACCAAAAAGTATGGAAGGTAGAGAACGTTGTGGACGATAATGGACTATAAACTGTTGATTTTATTATGTTTCAGGCAAGAAAAAAGACGCCCTAGGACGTCTTTAAACTTATAATTGGTGGAGCTGGCGGGATTTGAACCCGCGTCCGAAAATCATTCATCATTGGTACTACATGCTTAGTCGATCTTTAATTTCACCATCAAACTGCGAACCGACACGCTATCTAATGGCTATCCTGAATTAATTTTAATGCTTTGTCTCTCAGGCGGGAGACGCGGCACGAGCTTGTTTGGGTTTGACTCTCTGTTATTCCCCGTCTTACGAGCGGAAGCTAGGGCAGAAAGGCTCTTGGCAGGTTATTAAGCTGCTAGTGCGTAGTTTTCGTCGTTTGCGACTATTTTTTTGCGGTTTGTTAACGAGGCCTACCGCACCTCGGCATGCACCTCAGACTGCAAAATTCCCGTCGAATCCTGAATCAGCCCCAAGGGTGTTGAAGCATAGTACCAGAAAAGCTGTGCCTGTCTAGTTCCATGCGTCTAAGTGGTCAAGATTAACGCAATGAACTCTTCATTACGCGTGCTTTCTCTCTTGCCCAATCTTTTTCTTTTAAATCATCACGTTTATCGTGAAGTTTTTTACCTTTCGACACGCCAATTTTAAGCTTGACCCATGAACGAGACCAATAAAGAGACAACGCCGTTAACGTCATACCTTCGCGGTTAATTCGCCCTGTGATATTGTCCAATTCGCGTCGGCTCAGTAATAATTTTCGAACACGAGTCGGGTTAGCGACAACGTGTGTAGATGCCTGTTGAAGAGGTACTATTGTCATTCCTGAGACAAAAGCTTCTCCGTCTCGCATGAAAACATAGCTTTCTGCAATATTGGCTTTGCCTTGACGAAGAGATTTTACTTCCCAGCCTTGGAGCTCTAGCCCTGCTTCTATTTCATCTTCGATAAAATATTCGTGGCGAGCTTTCTTATTTAAAGCAATGGTACTGCTACCAGCTTTTGAGTTTGATTTTTTCTTTACCATAATGGCGTCATTATACGGCTTGGTGTGAGCTTATGAAATCCTTTTATTTGCGTAGGATAAGAATAAAAGTAAAATTGTTACACACCTGACTCTTTAGGTGATGATGAGGAGTGAATATGAAGCAAGTCAGTCGTTCTGCTTTAGTGTCTTTTAGCGCAGAACAAATGTTTAATTTAGTGAATGACGTTGCTCGTTATCCTGAATTTTTACCTGGGTGTTCAGGTTCTCGTGTGATTGAGTCTTCTGAGCAGTCAATGGTCGCTTCTGTTGATGTGTCGAAAGCAGGGATTAGCAAAACATTCACAACATCAAATGTTTTGGTCACAGGTGAAGCGATTATGATGCATTTGGTTGATGGTCCTTTTAAGACATTAAGAGGCGGTTGGTACTTTACGGCACTTGATGAGCAAGCGTGTAAAGTCGAATTGAAACTAGAGTTTGAGTTTTCGAGCAAAATGATTGAGTTGGCTTTCGGAAAAATCTTTCATGAATTAACGAGCAATATGGTCAATGCGTTTACAAAACGAGCCAAGCAGGTGTATCAAGTATGAATATTGAGTCTGACATGATTCATGTTGAAGTTGTTTACGCACTACCTCATGAGCAGCGAGTGCTGAATTTAGTGGTGGATAAAAATTTAAATGTTCAGGAAATCATTGAAAAATCTGGAGTACTTGAATTATATCCAGAAATTGATTTAGCGAAAAATAAAGTTGGTGTATTTAGTCGCAATGTAAAGTTAGATGCACTAGTTAGAGATCGAGATCGTATTGAAATTTATCGGCCACTGCTTGCTGACCCTAAAGAGATTCGCCGTAAGAGAGCCGAGCAGGGTAGAGCGTCATAGCTACCCTAAATTTAGGTGAGTAAGATAGATATAAAAATAGGGTTCACTGTGAACCCTATTTTTATATCTATCTTATCAATCCGAGTTAGTTTATCCCTTCGAAAAACTGTTCGCTTGGGGAGAAGTCTCCAGCGACGTTAACCAAGGAACCAGAAGGATTAAAGTTCACAATCAGGTTTTTCTGTATAGAAGCTTTGTGGCCTTCGGTATGGTGATAAATGTAATACCACGTGTCAGGGTAACCATTTTCAACCAACATTGGAGAGCCCATGATATATCGAACTTGTTCCTTGGTCATTCCGAACTTAAGCTTATCTACCGCTTGTTGCTCTACATAATTACCTTGGTTAATGTCGATACGATATACCAGTTTTTCTGCCAACGAACACCCAGTTAGCATTGTGATAGCGAGTGGTACTGCTATTAACCATTTCTTTAACTGCATACTTAAATTCTTTGCTAATAAGTTTTAAAACTTGGCTGATAATAAACAAGCTCACGGCAGAAGTAAAAAGCTGACTGAACTACGAGCTAATTGAGACCGTGAATTTTGAGTTTAGTTGCAAACCGAGAAGAAAAAACGAATTTAAGCTGCGATCAATAGCTCTTTAGCATTGGCTAGGGTTGACTCCGTAATTTTGCTTCCCCCCAATAATCTCGCAAGTTCTGTAATGCGTTGTTCAGTGTCTAAACGTTTCATTTGGGTTTCGGTTTTTCCTGCCTTGGCTTGTTTACTCACAAATAATTGCTGATGGCCGCAACCAGCGACTTGTGGCAGGTGAGTAACGCACAACACCTGTGTTGATTCACCTAGTGTTCTTAACATTCTTCCGACAACGGCTGCCGTTGGGCCGCTGATACCCACATCTACTTCATCAAAAATTAGACTTGGCGTGTCCACTTTTTGAGCGGTGATCACTTGGATAGCTAATGAGATTCGAGATAGTTCACCACCTGATGCCACTTTGGCAATGGGTTGCAACGGTTGCCCAGGGTTGGTTGAAACTAAGAAGGTCACAGTATCAAAACCTAGTGGTGATGGATGTGTCGTTTCATGTTTAACTTCGATGCAAAATTTAGCTTTTTCCATGCTCAATTCATGCATACTTTGGCTGATGAGCTTATCTAACTCTTTAGCGTAACGACTACGAGATTTATGCAGTTTATCAGCAACGGTAATAAAGGCTTGGTAGTATTTTTCGACGTCCTTTTCTATTGCCTGTAACTTTTCTTCAGAGCAATCGAGTTGCTCTATCTGCTTTAAAAGATCTTGGTGATGCTGATACAGATTTTCTGCCGCAATATGATGTTTACGAGAGATAGACATGACTTTTGAGTATCGTTCTTCGACATAAGCCATACGTTCAGGGTCTACGTCGATGCTGTCTAAATAATGTCTTAGCTCGCTATTGGCTTCTTCTAACAGGATCATCGCTTCTGCCACCATATTAGGTAGTTGGGCGAGTTTTGCGTCTAAACCTGCAAGTTCATTCAATGAGCTGATTGTTGACTGTAGTATGCCAAGCGCATTCACTTCTTCACCTTCGTAGATGAGTTCGATCGCTTGTTGGCAAAGCGTGGCTAGGTCACCACTATTAGATAAGCGTTTATGCTCTTGCTCTAATTCATTGAACTCTTCTTCGCCGATAGCCAATTCGTTTAGCTCTTTAATTTGGTATTCCAAAAGTTGTATTTGAGCTTGATTTTGCTGACTATTTTCTTTGAGTTGGTTGAGTTGATTATCGGCTTGACGCCAAGCTTGATAGGCTAACCTTGTTTCTTTCAACAAGCTAATATGGCCTGCATACTGATCAAGCATGACCATTTGATGTTCACTTTTCATTAATTGGTGATGAGCATGTTGGCCATGGATATTGATCAACAGTTGTCCGAGTGCTTTTAGTTGCGAAAGAGGAACTGGGCTACCGTTAATGAAAGCGCGTGAACGCCCTTCTTTGGTAATAATTCGACGTAAAATACACTCTTTATTATCGAGCAGATCATTGTCTTCTAACCAACGCGTAGCATGTAGATTATTATCCAAAATAAAGGCAGCGCTGACTTCGGTTTTTTCTTCATCTTGTCTGACCATGCCGGCTTCTGCGCGGCCACCAAGACAGAGGCTAAGCGCATCAATGGCAATCGACTTCCCTGCGCCGGTTTCGCCAGTAATGGTTGTCATTCCTTTGGAAAGCTCTAACTGCAATGATTTAACGATAGCAAAATTATTCACACTTAAATGAGCCAGCATTTTATTACCTGTATAATTGAACAATACTGTATAAGAAAACAGTATAACCTGTTTTTTTATACAGTAAAGTTGCTCAGGTCATTTTATTTTTGCTAGCAAGAGAATTGTGAAGTACTTCTTAATTTAAAATAGCTTACTCGACCAGCCCAATTTTTCCCGTAATACATGGTAGTAACTATAATCTTTAGGGTGGATCAGCCTTAAAATATTGGGGCTTTGATAGATATGAATTTCGTCACCTGGCGAGACAGGTAAAGAGACTTGCCCATCACAGCTTACTTCTTGTGTGCCCCTGTTATCTGGTGACACGATAAGCTTAATTTTACGGTTACCATCCACAACCAGTGGGCGGCTAGAAAGCGTATGTGGGAACATTGGCACTAAAGTGATTGCATTAAGGCTTGGCGATAAAATTGGCCCGCCTCCGGAAAGTGAATAAGCCGTTGAGCCTGTTGGGGTTGAGATAATGAGACCATCTGAACGTTGTGAGAAAGCAAAGCTATCATCAATATAGACTTCAAATTCAATCATTCGCGCAACTTGCCCAGGGTGAAGTACCGCTTCATTAAGTGCGGTGTTATGGCTTTTCACTTGCCCGTGGCGATGAATTTCCGCTTCGAGTAAAAAGCGCTGCTCTTCTAGATATTCGCCATTAAGCACCGCTTGCAGCCGTTGCTGAAAATCTTCTGGGTTTAGGTCTGTTAGAAAGCCTAAATTTCCGCGGTTGACACCAATAACCGAAATATCAAACCGTGACAGTACTCGAGCAGCACCAAGCATGTTGCCGTCACCACCGACGACAATGGCTAAATCTGCTTTTTTACCAATATCCAATAAGCTTGCGAAATGCTCGGCAGGGACACCATCTAAAATGTCACTCAGTCTGTCATCGACAAAGACTGGATATCCGATTGAAGTTAACCACTGGTAAAGCTCTTTATGCGTATGTATGGCTTGTTGATCGCGCGGTTTTCCAATGATAGCTATCACTTCAAATGGTTTTTTCATAGGTTTTCCCAACTAATTAGGCTTGAATCAGGATTCATCATCCCCATAATAAAGGCAAGTTATGCCTTTGTGCGAATTTTTGTGTGTTTAACGTGCGGATACTTGCCGTGTTAAGCGCAAAATAGTTGGATTCTGGAGATATCATGAGCAACGAAAAAAACACAATGAAAGAAGAAGAGCTACAGCAAGATGTAGTAGAGCAAGAAGCTGAAGCTGTGGGTACTGAAGCTGATATCGATTGGAACGAAAGCGTTGAATTGGATGAGCAAGAAGCCAAAGTTGCTCAATTAGAAGCCGCGTTACTATCGAGCGAAGCAAAAATTCAAGAGCAGCAAGATACGGTTCTAAGAGCAAAAGCTGAAGTTGAAAATATGCGTCGTCGCTCTGAAGCCGAAGTTGATAAAGCGCGTAAGTACGCCTTGAGCCGCTTCGCAGAAGAGTTATTACCAGTACTGGATAACCTAGAGCGCGCTATTCAAGCGGCTGATGCTGACAATGAAGTGATCAAGCCATTGGTTGAAGGTGTCGAGCTTACGCATAAAACGTTTGTTGGCGTAATTGAAAAATTTGGTCTGAAAGAAATTAATCCAGAAGGCGAAGTATTTAATCCTGAATTCCACCAAGCGATGTCGATCCAAGAGAGTCCTGATCACGAGCCGAATACGGTGATGTTTGTGATGCAAAAAGGCTATGAACTTAATGGGCGCGTTGTTCGTCCGGCAATGGTGATGGTTTCGAAATAATCATTTTTAATTCATTGGTGTGCAATTTAGTTATTGTTTCTCCATGATGTTATTTAAGAGTGATGATTTGCAATCAAGTTTTGGCTTGTTTGCTGTACAAGGGAGGCTAAGGCCTCTCTTTTTAATGAGTAGATGTTTGATAGAAAAAAACTCATGGTTTATGTCGTTATGCCTAGCGCGTATTCCTGTATTCATCGGCACGAAGAAGAGTTTAGATATAAAAATCGTAATTTTTTTCAAATTTGCCCTTGAAATGGTTTTTAGCGCCCCTATTTATTGGGCATACGAGAAACAAACATCCTTGTTTAGTTTGTGAGCCAGGGTTGAAACCCTGTTCTCCAGCCCCATATTGGGGATAGTGAAAAACAAAATAGAATTTATTTGGAGATAGCCAGATGGGTAAGATCATTGGTATTGACTTAGGTACTACTAACTCTTGTGTCGCTGTTTTAGATGGCGACAAACCTCGCGTAATCGAAAACGCAGAAGGTGAGCGTACAACGGCATCGGTAGTTGCATATACAGATGGTGAGACGCTAGTAGGTCAGCCTGCAAAACGTCAAGCGGTAACAAACCCAACCAACACGCTATTTGCAATTAAGCGTTTGATCGGTCGTCGCTTTGAAGACGAAGAAGTACAACGTGACATCGAAATCATGCCTTACAAAATTGTAAAAGCTGATAACGGTGATGCTTGGGTTGAAGCAAAAGGCCAGAAAATGGCGGCTCCTCAAGTTTCAGCTGAAATTCTTAAGAAAATGAAGAAAACAGCTGAAGACTTCCTAGGTGAAGAAGTCACTGGCGCAGTAATCACTGTTCCTGCTTACTTTAACGATGCTCAACGCCAAGCAACAAAAGATGCTGGTCGTATCGCTGGTCTAGACGTTAAACGTATCATCAACGAACCAACGGCTGCTGCTCTAGCATACGGCCTAGACAAGTCAGGCGGCGATCGCGTTATCGCAGTTTACGACCTTGGTGGTGGTACATTTGATATTTCAATCATCGAGATCGATGAAGTTGAAGGCGAGAAAACATTTGAAGTTCTAGCAACTAACGGTGACACACACCTTGGTGGTGAAGACTTCGATAACCGCTTGATCAACTACCTCGTTGATGAGTTCAAAAAAGAACAAGGCATCAATCTGAAAACTGATCCGTTAGCAATGCAACGTGTTAAAGAAGCAGCAGAAAAAGCGAAAATTGAGCTTTCTTCAGCTTCTCAAACTGACGTAAATCTGCCTTACGTAACGGCAGATGCAACGGGTCCTAAGCACATGAACGTTAAAGTAACGCGTGCGAAACTAGAATCTCTAGTTGAAGACCTAGTACAACGTTCACTTGAGCCTCTAAAAGTTGCTCTAGCGGATGCTGACCTATCTGTAGGTGACATTACTGATGTTATCCTAGTTGGTGGTCAGACTCGTATGCCAATGGTTCAAGCGAAAGTGGCGGAATTCTTCGGTAAAGAAGCTCGCCGTGACGTGAACCCTGATGAAGCTGTAGCAGTTGGTGCGGCAATTCAAGGTGGCGTACTAGCGGGTGATGTTAAAGACGTACTATTGCTAGACGTTACTCCTCTATCTTTCGGTATCGAAACGATGGGTGGTGTAATGACTAAACTGATTGAGAAAAACACAACCATCCCAACTAAAGCGGATCAAGTGTTCTCAACAGCTGAAGATAACCAAAGCGCAGTAACGATTCACGTTCTTCAAGGTGAGCGTAAGCAAGCGACTTACAACAAGTCTCTTGGTCAGTTTAACCTAGAGGGTATTCAGCCTGCGCCACGTGGTATGCCACAAATTGAAGTAACTTTCGACCTTGATGCTGATGGTATCTTGAAGGTATCAGCGAAAGACAAACAAACTGGTAAAGAGCAGAAGATTACGATCCAAGCTTCAGGTGGTCTGTCTGATGAAGAAATCGAGAAAATGGTACAAGAAGCAGAAGCTAACAAAGAAGCGGACAAGAAGTTCGAAGAGTTAGTGATTGCACGTAACCAAGCTGACCAAATGATTCACGGTACTCGTAAGCAAATTGAAGAAGCGGGTGATGCGCTTCCTGCTGACGACAAAGTGAAAATTGAAGCGGCGATTACAGAGCTAGAAGAAGCGAAGAAAGGCGAAGATAAAGAAGCTATCGACGCTAAAGTTCAAGCTTTAATGGCTGCTGCTCAGAAGTTGATGGAAATCGCTCAACAGAAAGCTCAAGCACAGCAAGCCAGTGAAGGCCAACAACAATCTGCAGAAGATGATGTTGTAGATGCTGAGTTTGAAGAAGTTAAAGAAGACAAGAAGTAATTTTCTTTACTAGAGTTGCCTAATTTAGGTGTTAGAAGTGCGATTGAGATAAAGCACTTCCTCCTAAATCAAGCTATCTAGTTTTGAATCAAAATCCTTGTCTGGACTATTCTTGCGGGCGTTTGAGGTAACTCTTACGCCCGTACGTTTGTAAGTCATAATCAAAAACATTGGTGTCCATCTAACTAAAAGTGTCTTTATAATTTTAGTTCATTAGAATCTAGAGCCATTAGTTAGATTGATATAAACACCGAACGATATTTGTCGTTTGCAGTAATAAATTGGTGACGAAGAACATGTCAAAACGTGATTTTTACGAAGTATTAGGCGTTGGCCGAGATGCCTCTGAGCGCGATATTAAAAAGGCGTATAAACGCTTAGCAATGAAGTTTCACCCTGATAGAAATCAAGGGGATGCAAGCGCTTCGGATAAGTTTAAAGAAGTAAAAGAAGCGTATGAAATTTTAACTGACCCACAAAAGAAAGCCGCTTATGATCAATATGGTCATGCAGCCTTTCAACAAGGCGGCATGGGCGGTGGTGGCTTCGGTGGCGGTGGTAGCGCAGACTTCGGCGACATTTTCGGTGATGTCTTTGGTGATATCTTTGGCGGTGGTCGCCGTGGTGGTGGCCAAGCTCGTGCACAACGCGGTGCAGACTTACGCTACAACATGGAATTATCGCTAGAAGAAGCGGTTCGTGGTTGTTCGAAAGAAATTGAAATACCAACACTAGTGCATTGTGACACTTGTGAAGGGACGGGTGCTAAGAAGGGCACATCGGCTCAGACTTGTGGCACTTGTCATGGGCATGGTCAAGTTCAGATGCGTCAGGGTTTCTTTGCTGTTCAACAAACCTGTCCAACCTGTAATGGTAAAGGTAAGATCATCAAAGACCCATGTAATGTGTGTCATGGCCAAGGTCGCAAGCAAAAATCGAAAACGCTGAGTGTGAAAATTCCAGCGGGCGTAGATACGGGCGATCGCATTCGTCTGTCCGGTGAAGGTGAAGCTGGGGAAATGGGCGCACCAGCTGGCGATTTGTACGTACAAGTGCATGTCAAAGAGCACAACATTTTTGAGCGTGATGGCAATAACTTGTACTGCGAAGTTCCTGTTAGCTTTACGATGGCAGCGCTTGGTGGGGAAGTTGAAGTTCCAACATTAGATGGCCGTGTTAGCCTAAAAGTACCTGAAGAAACGCAAACTGGACGTATGTTCCGTATGCGCGGCAAGGGTGTGAAAGGTGTTCGTGGTGGAGCGGTTGGCGATTTGATCGTTAAGTTGGTCGTTGAAACACCGGTCAAACTTAGCGCACGCCAAAAAGAGCTATTACGTGAATTTGAAGAGACTTGCGGTGGGGATGCAGCGAATAAGCATAAACCTAAATCGGAAGGTTTTTTCAATGGCGTTAAAAAGTTCTTTGATGACTTAACTAGCTAATAGCGCGTTAACAATATGATATTTCAAGGCTCGCAATTGCGGGCCTTGTTTGTTTTTGGCATTCACAAACCACAAGCTATTTCCAACACGTTTTCGGCTCGGCTTCATTATTAGCTGTGAGAGTCATTTTCTTATCACTGAGCAAACATGGGTCTTTATCTTGCCCCTTAGTCGCTTGTGCCGTTGCGGTAATGATATAAGCATGGGTTGCAGAGCTCGCAACAGCAAATAGATAGCGCTCGCTATCACTATCACAAATTAGACATGTTCCTCCTGACATGATCTGGTTCCAGTTATAACCATTGTCGTAGTGATGCTCTAGCGTGAGCTGAATTTTCGCCATATCTGCCAATGCGGTTGTCCTATGTCCTTTCAACACATGTTTGCTGTAACTGGGGTAGGCGATAGCCGCTAACAGGCTAATGATTGATACGACGATCAATAATTCGATCAATGTCATTCCTAATCGTCTTATTTTGTTGCCATTGCAGAGTGAATTTCGAATCATCACGTGGAGTTCCTTATCGATTTCCCGATCATTTTTATTAGCTGTTATCATTCGCGCAAGATGAATTTTGTTTCATATTTTATTTACATGGGAGTTTGGGAAATGGCTCGCGGATTTACTCTGTTAGAACTGCTGATCACTGTAATGGTACTTGCCGTTTTATTGTCTGTCGCCGCTCCAAGTTTTACGCATGTCAGTGAGAGTCAAAAAATGAAGCGCTTAGCTAATGAATTGAATGGATTTGTGATGAATGCTCGCTCAGAAGCGGTGAGAAGAAAAACAGAGTTATGGGCTCATATCGCTATTTCTGGCGCAAGTAATAACAGTGGTGACTGGTCTATCGTGTTAACGGATTCTGCCACCAATCCTGGAGGAACCGTTCTTTCATCCCTTTCTGGAGAGGCTTATAACAATATCGAGGTATCGACAACGTATGTTTCAGAACAGATTAATTTCGATGCAATTAATGGCCGAGCGACTAGCGGCAGTTTTATTTTTACCAGCAGTGGTGGTGCTTTAAAATTAGGGTCATTTCGCCTTTCGGGAAAAATGAGAATATGTGCTGTTGGAGGAGACCACTTTGGTTTCAAGGCGTGTTCTTAATTCATTGCAGCAAGGCGGGGCTACGTTGATCGAATTTATGGTCGCGTCAGTTATTGGTTTAATGGCTATTGGCATCATTGGTTCGGTATTTGTCACTAGTCAGAGCAGCGCAGCAGAAAGAGGTAAAGAACTACTGTTGCTACAACAAGTCTATGGCACTTTACAATACTTAAAACAAGACATTCAGCGAGCGGGTTACGCTGGTGATAGTCGCTCCCCTTTACGGCTGCAAGATAGTGATGATCTGGTTTATATTTCGGCGGATGCCAAAACGCTCGCTTACGCTTACTTAGATGACCACCAACCGCCTGAACAAATTCGTAATGTATCACTGAGCTGGGTTTCTGGTGAGTTGAAAGTGTGTGATAGACCGTCGTCAATGGTGACAAAAACAGTGTCAGCAGCGACATCGGGTTGCTCGGCTATTTTTGAACCGCAGCAAATCATGGTGACTAAGTTTCACGTGCAGCAAGTAAGCTTGGCATCATCGGGTGTCAGCTCTGCTTATCTCACTATTTCGATGGCCGCAGCATTAGTTGGTGATCCTAGTGTTTCTCATGCACTTGCAATCAATATTAAGCAGAGGAATTGGCAATGAGGCGAGCGAAGTGGCGAGGGGCAATTACGCTATTAGTCACAACATTGCTATTAGCTATTACCTTGATGCTGGTTTTGGGCAGTTATCGTGCGACCCTTTATCAAATTAAAAGAGCGCAAAATGAGATTGAAACAAGGCAAGATCACTGGCGAGCAGAGGGGGGGCTTGAGTGCGTTTATGCGCAATTCAAACTGGCAGATGGGTTACCTGGCACACTTCAACCTTGTCTATTTACCACACCTGTCGCATTAACCCTAGAACCATTGACGAACGGCTATCTAGTTTCAGCTCGCTCTCATTACCTTTCTCTTTCCAAAACAATTTTAACGTCTGGTGCGTTACAACCGGGCGCGATGCAATCCAGCGCCGATCTCTATTTTCATTCAAGTGCCACATTTTCAACCCCAGATCCCGGAGCATTAACCGTAGATGGATGGCAATGTATTGCACTTAGGTATCGCAGTCGATTTTATGCGGCCGTGGTCGACAATAAGGGTATTGTTCATGGAGTTCCTCCCTACGCCGATTTTAACAATCCGGATGGTAAGGAGTGCATTAACCTTGAAGGTAATGACCATTTATCTTCATTAATTGCTGGTATTGGCGTTGGGCGAGATTTCGTGTTGGATCCTGACGTATCGCCTTTTGAAGCATATTTTGGTGTACCTGTTACTGAGCACAATACAGTAAGAGATAGTGGTGAATTTACAGTGATTAGCGGCAGCGGTTCACCAAAAACTGTTAGCCATTGCGGGACTAAATTGGTAAGTGAAATTGACGCTGGTAATACTCGGGTTTGGCTAGAAGGAGGCTGTGAAATTGAGAGTTCAGAATATAACGCTCTTGTCGATGCTACTCAAACAACGCAGGGGGTGACTATTTTGGTGCATGATGGGTTAATGTCGATAATGGGTAAGCCAGAGTTAGGCGCTTCTGCCCATCCATTCAAAGGTGTGCTATTTCATTTTAATGTAGATTACCAACCGACGGTGGCAGACTGGGCGGCTTTTGCCGCCAATGCTTATTTAAACCATGCATCTAGTCCAATTGAGAACAGTTATCGCACTGCAGCTTCTTATTATCAGCATGGTACATTTGCAGTGTCCGGTGGGCAGTTTTTTGATGCTGAAGGGCAAGCGGCTATTTTCTTTAATTCGCTAGATTTTCGTTTTAATAAAGATGTGATTGATGAATCAAGAAAACCTTTTAATACCGTCAAATGGCGCAAGGGGTCGTGGAATGATCTCTAAACAAAAAGGTTTTAGCCTTATCGAAGTGATGATTGCTTTTCTATTGATTGGTATTAGTAGCCTAGGGTTAGTGAAACTGCACATTTATGTTGAGCAAAGAGCAGACTTTGCTTTGCATAGTATTGAAGCGCTTCATTTGGCTGAAAATAAACTGGAGTGGTTTCGTACTCGTGGTGCGTCCTCAGCGTTATCTTCAATGACACTAGCAGATTTCTCTACCGATATTATTGATGGGCAAGATACCTCGCACTCTTTTTATACTTTACGTTGGTCTGTTTCCTCTGTGAGCTTATCGGGCGTATTAAAGAGTATTGATATCGAAGCATCATGGTTTGATCGTCAAGGGGAAAAGCAGTCTGTGAAGTTGCAAACGATGCTCTCAGCATTCAGCGAATTTGATTAATCAGTTCCTACTTGGCGGTTAGTAAGCTCAACACGCACTAATGATTTTTTTATGAGGTAACGCCGATTGATACGAGTATTTATTTTTTTGCTAACTCAGTGTTTACTCATAAATGGAATCAATGTTTTTGCGCTAAGGTTATCTGTTTGTAGTGCTAATTGATATTTGCTTGTATGTGGATTGTTGTAGTGTGGTGCTGTTTTTACAAGTTATGTCTCCATTTTTGCAAAAACACACAAGGCATTGTGTTTTAGCTTTCGCTTTTTTATAGAATTATCGCTAATTATTGGGTCGAAAAACTATTTTACGAAGACCTGCGAATGCAACATTACATATGGAGTTACCAATGAGTAACCAAGCGACACAACAAGCACCATCACCGAAGCCGAGCAGCATGGATCGCTTTTTAAACTTTATTGAACGAGCAGGTAACAAAATCCCAGATCCTGCTATTTTGTTTTTCTGGGCACTGGTTATTGTTTGGGTTTCATCTGCACTTTTGTCGAATGTTACATTCGATCTTATCAATCCTCGCACGGGTGAAGCACTGCAAGTTAACAACTTACTGACTGGCCAAGCGCTTGCGAGTTTTTTAGCGAATATGGTCACCACATTCACCAGTTTTGCGCCATTAGGCATCGTTTTGGTCGCCATGCTTGGTGTTGGTGTTGCTGACTCTTCAGGCTTTATCACCACGGGTTTGAAGAAAATGCTGAACTTCACACCCGCTAAGCTTCTTACCCCAATGTTGATTTTAGTGGCTATTGTTTCCCATACTGCCGCTGATGCTGGTTATGTACTGGTCATTCCATTGGGCGGTATTATCTTCCATGCTGCGGGGCGTCATCCATTAGCTGGTATTGCCGCGGCTTTTGCTGGTGTATCGGGTGGTTTTTCAGCGAACTTTATTCCTTCAGGTATTGACCCACTACTGGCTGGCTTTACTCAAACGGCTGCTCAAGTACTGGATCCTGACTATGTGGTTAACCCGTTAGCGAATATTTTCTTCACTGGCCTTTCATCAATCATCATTGTGGCGATTGGTTGGTACGTGACAGAGAAAATCATTGAGCCACGTTTGGCTAAAATGCCTGTTGATGAAGATGCAGAAACCGCACCCGATTTAGGTACTTTTACTGCGATTGAATCAAAAGCGTTTAAGTATGCGGGGTGGGCAATGATTGTCGGTATTGGTTTGCTTGTGGCAGCACTGACCCCTGAAAATTCAGCACTCCGTTCACCTGATGGTGAGCTCACCGCATTCTCTGCACCAGTGATGAAATCTATCGTGCCACTGATTTTTATCCTATTTATTATTCCGGGTATTGTTTATGGCCGTGTCGCTGGTACTTTTAAAAACAGCAATGATGTCATTAAAGCAATGTCTGCAACGATGGCAACGATGGGCGCGTACATTGTTATGTCGTTCTTCTGTGCTCAGTTCTTATCAGCATTTGGTCAATCGAATATCGGTACTATGTTGGCGTTGTATGGCGCTGAAGGTCTCAAAGCGATGGATCTACCTGGTCAGGCTACGATTGTTGGTATGATTCTACTGACAGCGTGCGTTAACTTGTTGGTAGGCTCTGCGTCAGCTAAGTGGGCATTAATTGGTCCAATTCTAGTACCAATGTTAATGGCGGTGGGGATCTCTCCTGAACTCTCGCAAGCGGCTTACCGTGTAGGTGATTCAGTTTCTAACATTATCTCTCCGCTAATGGTGTTCTTTCCACTGGTTGTGGTTTATTGCCAACGTTATGTGAAATCAACAGGTATTGGTACATTAGCGTCATTGATGATGCCGTTCTCAATTGCAATGCTTATCGGTTGGACGATTTTCTTGCTGGCTTATTGGGCTTTCGGTATCCCTCTGGGCGTGCAAGCACCATATACTTACAGCATGTAAGTGATGCTTCAAATCAAGTCAAGAAGGCCCGTGATACTGTTCACGGGCTTTTTTGTGGACGATTCGAAGCTTATGGATTGAGATGTTGTGCATGGAAGGCTAAATGTTCCTCAATGAAACTTTGAATAAAAAAGTAACTATGATCGTAGCCTTTATGCATTCTTAAAGTGAGTGGGCTATTTGAAGCTTGCGCTGCCGCTGCGAGTCGTTCTGGTTTTAACTGCGCGTGTAAAAAAGTATCTTCTTCTCCCTGATCAACCAAAATTGGCAGCTTGGACGTGTGTGAACTTAAGATCTCAACCGCGTCATAAGCTTTCCAAGCTTGTTGATCATTACCAAGGTAATGTCGAAATGCTTTTTGTCCCCAAGGACATTGCATAGGGTTACAGATAGGACTGAAAGCGGATATTGATTGATAGCGTGTAGTATTTTTTAATCCAATGGTCAGCGCTCCATGGCCTCCCATGCTGTGTCCTGATATGGCGCGCTTATCATTGACTGGAAAATGTTGCTCAATCAAATCTGGCAGTTCTTGTACGATGTACGAGTACATTTGGTAGTGCTGAGACCAAGGCGCTTGGGTTGCATTGAGATAAAACCCCGCGCCTAAACCTAAGTCGTAGCAACCTTGTGGATCATCAGGCACTCCTTCTCCTCGCGGGCTAGTATCAGCCGCGACAATCGCGATACCTAACTTGGCCGCCTCTTTGAAAGCACCTGCTTTTTGCATGAAATTTTCATCGTTACAGGTTAAGCCGGATAACCAATACAGAACCGGAACGGGGTGATGGTCAGCTTGCGGGGGAAGGAAAATGGCGAAACGCATGGTACATCCCAACGCTTGTGATCGATGTGTGTACTGTTTATGCCAGCCACCGAAGACTTTGGCTTGGCTAATATTTTCAATATTCATAGTATGACCTATCAAGCACCTTATGAGAGGTGCTTGCTGACTGAAGGTGTGAACTGAAGTCGTTATTTATCAAAATGAACCACAGAGCGGATACTTTCCCCTTTATGCATGAGTTCAAAAGCATGGTTGATATCTTCTAAGCCCATCGTGTGAGTAATGAATTCCTGCAAACCAAACTCGCCAGCCATGTAACGTTCAACGATTTCTGGTAGTTCTGAGCGACCTTTAACGCCCCCAAATGCACTACCTCGCCATACTCGACCGGTCACTAATTGGAAAGGACGGGTTGAAATTTCTTGCCCAGCACCTGCAACCCCAATAATGACAGATTCCCCCCAGCCTTTGTGACAACATTCGAGTGCTTGACGCATCACGTTGACGTTACCAATACACTCAAAAGAAAAATCAACACCGCCATCAGTCATCTCAATGATCACATCTTGGATTGGTTTATCGACCTTTCGCGGATTAATGCAATCGGTCGCGCCTAGCTGAGTCGCTAATTCAAACTTACTTTCGTTGATATCAATCCCAATAATGCGGCTCGCACCAGCCATTCTCGCCCCAATTATCGCCGAAAGACCAATGCCGCCTAAGCCAAAGATCGCCACGGTATCACCTTGCTTAACTTTGGCGGTATTAAGCACTGCGCCCATACCAGTAGTTACGCCACACCCAAGTAAACAAACTTCTTCTAATGGCGCATCTTTATTGACTTTGGCTAATGAAATTTCCGGCAATACGGTGTACTCAGAAAAGGTAGAGCAACCCATGTAATGGAAGATGGGTTGGCCGTCTTTATAAAAGCGTGTGGTGCCATCGGGCATCAATCCTTTACCTTGAGTTTCACGCACCGCTTGGCAAAGGTTAGTTTTGCCAGATTGACAAAACTTGCACTGACCACATTCTGCGGTGTAGAGAGGAATTACATGATCACCGACATTGACGCTCGTTACACCCTCGCCAACCATTTCGACAATACCACCGCCCTCATGGCCTAAAATGGCAGGAAAGATGCACTCTGGGTCTTCACCTGAAAGGGTAAAGGCGTCGGTGTGGCATACTCCGGTCGCCACAATACGTACCAACACTTCGCCTTTTTTAGGCAACATGACGTCAACTTCTTCGACTTTCAGAGGTTGATTTGGTCCCCATGCAATAGCAGCACGAGATTTAATGAATTGAGGTTGTGACATAATGTTTTCCTTTTCGCCTGGATGGTTGTATCCAATGAGTCATTCGTGTGACTTTGCTTAAGCATCGCTGATTCAGTAGATGGGCTTTGATATAGGTATAACAGCGAATGTCGCTGAGTGTTAATGACAGTATATTTATTTCTAAAATTTTTATAATCAGTCTAAAATGAGAATCACTTTTACGTATCAGTAATAATCGAAATGGCAAATTGGGAAGGCATTAATGAATTTGTAGCGGTCGCTGAGACTGGTAGTTTTACATCTGCGGCACACAGACTGGCGACTTCAGTGGCTAATGTAAGTCGTCGTATTGCGACATTGGAAGCGCGTTTGGCGGTTAAATTATTGCAACGAACAACGCGAAAGGTCTCGCTGACTGAAGCGGGGCAACTTTATTATCATCAATGTCGTCAGTTGGTGGAAGGGTTAGAGTTAGCAGAGCTTACAGTAACCCAAATGCAGCAAACCCCCTCTGGCTTATTAAAGATCACCGCGCCCGTGACGTATGGTGAACAAAAAGTGGCGCCATTGCTGAATCAATTTTTACAACAGCACCCTCGACTGGAATTAGACTTGATTCTGACTAACCAAAAGCTCGATCTTATTGAACAAGGGGTTGATGTTGCGGTGCGTCTTGGGCAATTAGAAGATTCGAGCTTTATTGCTAAAAAATTGAGTAATCGGCAGTTGTTTGTTTGCGCAAGTCCTGGCTATTTGGCTCAGTATGGTACGCCACACACTTTGTCTGAACTGGCTCATCATCAATGTTTACAAGGAACGATGGGACATTGGCGCTTTAAAGATAATCAGCGTTCTCGTCAGATAAGTGTTAAAGGTAAAATTAAGTGCAATAGCGGTGTGGCGTTACTTAATGCCGCGTTGCAAGGTATTGGAATGGTACAATTACCAGATTATTACGTAGAGGCATATTTAGCGTCAGGTGAGCTGGTGGAAGTGCTATTGTCGTATCGTGATGATCGCGAGGGCGTGTGGGCACTCTATCCTCACAATCGTCATTTGTCATCTAAGGTGAGGTTGCTGGTCGACTTTCTTGCTGATGCGCTATAACCCTAACAACAATAACAGAGAAATACGCGAACTATGAATACGAGTTTTACTCCTCAAGATCATCAATTTATGCGCCGTGCTATCGAGTTGGCCGATATAGCGGAACAAGCCGGTGAGGTGCCGGTGGGGGCCGTACTTGTCAAAAGTGGTGAGATTATTGCTGAAGGATGGAATTGTTCGATTGGCAGCCACGATGCAACCGCTCATGCTGAAATTCAAGCATTGCGTCAAGCTGGTCATGTGCTCAGTAATTATCGTCTGTTAGACACAACGTTGTATGTCACTTTAGAGCCGTGCCCTATGTGTGCAGGAGCGCTGCTGCATAGCCGAGTAAAGCGCATTGTTTATGGTGCGCCAGATCTTAAAGCTGGGGCTGCAGGTACAGTGCTGAATTTATTTGAAAGCCAAGCATCGTATCACTATGCAACCATTGAAAAAGGGTTGTTAGAAGATGTGTGTCGAACTCAGTTACAGAGTTTTTTTAAGAGAAGAAGAGCAGAGATCCAAACAGCGAAGAAGTTAAAAAGAGAACAAGAGAAAGAGTGAGTTTTTAGCAAACATCTAGCGATGTAGATGTTTGCTTGTTGATCTAAGAAGCGAGCAATTGCATAAATGCACGATTACGCCAAATAATTTTCTTTTTATTATTGGCCAGCATGCGCTTACGGCGGTTCGCTGATACGGTTTTACTAAGGTGTTTTGACTGCGTTCTACGTTTAAGCATAAAACAACCTCCTACTGCTAAGTTTTGACAATAATCCCTAACCGTTTAGGGTGCCTTTTGACAATGTAAGTCTGTCTTTATAGAGCCTGATTGTTACCGTAATATGAAGCTTGTGAAACGATCTGGCTCACAATTTGATGTATGGGTTGCACACCTGAAAATCAAGTGCGCATTTTTTGTCCACACGAAGTAATGGGAATACATTATTGCGGGGCGCTATTCGCCTCTTCTGCATCTTGAGCTGCTTCTCTTTCGGCCTCATCAAGCAGCGTTTCATCTTCAATATTGATTACGACTAAATCAGCGGTGTCAGATTCTGACTGTGACGCATTTTGTTGATCAACGTGGCCGATAATACTTTGATAATAACGACGAATGTTTTCCACATATGCTTTTGCTTCATCGCCCCTTGCGTACCCATAACGCGTTTGGCTGAAGTATTTTTTCTGTCTCAGTAATGGCAGGCGTTCTTTAACCTCGGTCCACGAATCAGGGTTAGCGCCTTGCAACTTGGTTAAGCGTCTGGCATCCATCATATGCCCATAACCGACATTATAAGAGGCAAGAGCAAACCAAATCTTTTCATGCTCTGAAATTGAATCAGGAATTCGTTTGACCATTCTACGTAAATATTCGACGCCACCTCGCACCGATTGTTCAGGATCGAGTCGATTGGCAACACCAACACTTCTTGCGGTGGGCAGAGTCAACATCATCATGCCTCGCACCCCTGTTGGCGATTTGGCACGTGGATTCCAATGTGACTCTTGGTAAGCCAGTGCGGCTACTAAGCGCCAGTCAAATTCATCTGAATATTTCTGGAAAAGAGGAGACCACTTAGGTAATCGGCTATCTAAAGCGCGTATGAAAGCGCGAGTATCGACATAGTCGAACGTGCCAACGTGTCCAATGTATTTCTCTTCCAAGGCGGCTAAATGGCCTGATTGTTTTAGGTTGCCAAAAAATTCAATCATTAAAGCGTAAAGGCTTTCATCTTCGGAACGTTTAACGTACCAAGCAATCGGCTGATCTTCGGTTAATTCGAAAGCAACCGCTAAATCGGGGTTCACACGTTGCGAAAGCGAGACTTCAACCGAGTCGGCCATGGTGAAATGCAACTTGCCTTCAGAGACCTGTTTGAGTAGATCTGTGACATCTGCGTTGCGATCAACGCGGTATTGAAAGTCTGGATGAGCTTGCTTTATGGCATTTAAGGTATTTTCAAAATGAGACTCTTCGACGATAGAAAAAATATCGTTGCCCTGATCCTCTGCTATTAGCTCAGCCTGCTTTGCTAGTAACTGGTCTAGGTTTCTTGGTCGCCACAAGCCTTTTTTATACACCACTTGCTGGCTGACATAGTAGTAGGCTGGCCCTGCTCTAAACCCTTTTAAGTGCTGAGTTGATTGACTTAAACCCGCGGCGATCATGTCTATCTCGCCATTTTTGAGTGCAGGGAACAGGCTCGATAAGCGATAAGCCGGTTTCATCTCTAATTTAACGCCGAGCTCGTTAGCAAAGTCACGAGCCAATTCGTAATCTAACCCTGATGGGCCATCAGGACCAATATAGTAAGAAAGCTGATTGTTAATCGTACCAACACGTAATACACCACGTTCGCGAATATGATCGAGTTCGCTTTTCGGATCGGAATCAATTTGGCAGCCAACGATCAACAAAGGGAGTAGTAACAGAAGTAGTGAGCGATGAAGCTGATTTAAATAATAGTTGGGCATTTAAGGGAGATCTCTTACATCAATTGATACCTTTATATCAAAGGCCGCCATATTGGCAAAGTTCCAGATTAAAAATGGCTGCAAAAGTGTCGGTTGCCGCCTGAATATGGGTGTATTTCAAATTTGACAAAAAAAATGACGCAAACGGTTGCTTTTGGTGTTACGTCACAAAAAGAATTCCTTTATAATGCGCTCGAAAGTTGGAGGTTAAATTGGTATGAATTCAAGTTTTTTGTTTTAACTTATTGTATTTTAAGTTTTTGTGAGTTCATTCCAATTACACCTCAACCCACTGTATAAGAGACCTAAGCACATGAGAATTTTGCGTGGCTCCCCAGCTCTTTCCGAGTTTCGTGTTAACAAACTCGTTGAACTTTGTCGTGAACAGCAATTACCTGTTTCTGGTATTTACGCGGAGTTCATGCATTTTGCCGATCTCTCAGCAGATTTAGACGCTCAAGCACTCGAAAAGTTAGAGAAGCTTCTTACTTACGGCCCAACCATTCAAGAGCATGAACCACAAGGTCTTCTTCTCCTTGTTACTCCTCGCCCGGGCACAATTTCTCCTTGGTCTTCGAAAGCAACAGATATTGCTCATAACTGTGGTTTAGCTAATGTAAAGCGTTTGGAACGCGGTACCGCTTATTACATTGAGTCTGAAGGTGAGCTTTCTGCTGAACAGATCAACGCCATTCAATCGTTGATTCATGACCGCATGATGGAAGTGGTATTTACAGAATTTGAAGCGGCCAATGCACTATTTAAAGTGGCACAACCTGCTCCGGTTGCGGATGTTGATCTACTAAACGGTGGTCGTGCTGCACTTGAACAAGCAAACGTTACCCTTGGCCTTGCATTGGCAGAGGATGAGATCGATTACTTGCTCGAAAGCTTTGTTTCTAAACTAAAGCGTAATCCAACCGACATCGAATTGATGATGTTTGCGCAAGCGAACTCTGAACATTGCCGCCACAAAATCTTTAACGCTGATTGGACCATTGATGGTGTAAAGCAAGATAAATCACTGTTCAAGATGATCAAAAACACCTTTGAAGTGACGCCAGATCACGTTCTATCGGCTTACAAAGACAACGCTGCGGTGATGGTCGGGTCAGAGGTAGGACGCTTTTTCCCAAATCCAGAAACTCGTCAATATGGCTACAGCCATGAGAAAGCACATATTTTGATGAAGGTGGAAACACACAACCACCCAACAGCTATCTCTCCTTGGCCTGGTGCTTCTACTGGTTCTGGCGGTGAAATCCGCGATGAAGGTGCAACCGGTATTGGCGGTAAACCTAAAGCGGGTCTGGTTGGTTTTACCACCTCTAACCTACGTATTCCAGGTTTTGAACAGCCATGGGAAGCAGACTTTGGTAAGCCAGGTCGAATCGTTAACGCATTAGATATCATGCTAGAAGGGCCACTTGGTGGCGCGGCATTCAACAATGAATTTGGTCGTCCAAACTTATTAGGTTACTTCCGTACTTACGAAGAGAAAGTAAACTCTCACGCGGGCGAAGAGGTACGTGGTTACCACAAGCCGATTATGATCGCAGGTGGCATGGGTAACATCCGTGACGAGCACGTACAGAAGAAAGAAATTCCAGTCGGTGCAAGCCTAATCGTGCTTGGTGGTCCGGCTATGAATATCGGCCTTGGTGGTGGAGCGGCTTCGTCAATGGCGTCTGGTCAATCAGCAGAAGATCTTGATTTCGCTTCAGTACAACGTGAAAACCCAGAGATGGAACGTCGTTGTCAGGAAGTGATTGACCGCTGTTGGCAGCTAGGTGATGCAAACCCCATCGCGTTTATCCACGATGTGGGCGCGGGCGGTATTTCTAATGCACTTCCAGAGCTTGTGGATGATGGCGAACGTGGCGGTATTTTCCAACTGCGTGATGTGCCAAACGATGAGCCGGGTATGAGTCCGTTAGAAATCTGGTGTAATGAGTCACAAGAACGTTACGTAATGGCTGTCGCTCCTGAAAATATGGCTGTCTTTGATGCAATTTGTAAACGTGAACGTGCACCATATGCAGTGGTTGGGGTAGCGACAGAAGAACGTGAGCTCAAGCTTGAAGATTCACACTTTAACAACACGCCAATCGATATGCCAATGGACATCCTATTAGGTAAAACACCTAAGATGCACCGTGATGCGAAAACGCTAAAAGCAAACAACCCAGCCATCGATCGCAGTGGTATTGAACTTAACGAAGCGGTTGATCGTGTTTTACGCCTACCAACGGTTGCCGAGAAAACTTTCCTTATCACCATTGGTGATCGCACGGTAACGGGGTTAGTTGCACGTGACCAAATGGTTGGGCCATGGCAGGTGCCAGTGGCAAACTGTGCAGTCACCGCAGCCAGCTACGATACTTACCATGGTGAAGCGATGTCGATGGGTGAGCGTACGCCGGTAGCTTTGCTTGACTTTGGTGCATCAGCTCGTTTAGCCGTTGGTGAAGCGATTACTAATATTGCTGCAACCAACATCGGTGATATCAAACACATTAAACTATCAGCAAACTGGATGTCTCCCGCCGGTCACCCAGGTGAAGATGCTGGTCTTTACGAAGCGGTGAAAGCGGTCGGTGAAGAGCTGTGTCCAGCGCTTGGTCTGACGATTCCTGTTGGTAAAGACTCGATGTCGATGAAAACCAAGTGGGATGAAAACGGTGAGCAAAAAGAAGTGACTTCGCCACTTTCTCTTGTCATCACGGCGTTTGCTCGTGTTGAAGATGTACGTAAAACCATTACGCCACAACTTCGTACTGATAAAGGTGATACATCGTTGGTTCTTATCGACCTAGGCAATGGCAAAAACCGCTTAGGTGCCACGGCACTGGCGCAAGTTTACAAGCAGCTTGGTGATAAACCTGCAGACGTTGACAACGCAGCCCAGCTAAAAGGCTTCTATGAAGGCATTCAAGCACTGGTCGCTAATGATCAAATCGTCGCTTATCACGATAAAGGCGATGGTGGTTTGTTTGTTACTCTGGCTGAGATGGCGTTTGCAGGTCACTGTGGTGTGAAAGCCGACATTGCTGCACTAGGCGATGATGCGTTGGCTGTGTTATTTAATGAAGAGCTAGGTGCAGTCCTTCAAGTTAAGAACGACGATCTAGATGCTGTTCTTTCTACTCTGGCAGCAAACGGCTTAGAAGCATGCTCACATGTTATCGGCAGCGTTGGAGCGTCTGATGAGCTAGTGATTACCTCTGGCGACACAGTAGTTTTAGAGCGTAACCGTACTGAGCTACGTACTATCTGGGCAGAAACTACGCACAAGATGCAAGCTCTACGTGATAACCCAGCGTGTGCAGACCAAGAATTTGCCGCGAAAAAAGACAACACCGATCCAGGTCTAAACGTTAAATTGAGTTTTGATGTAAACCAAGATATTGCCGCGCCATACATTGCTAAAGGTGCTAAACCGAAAATGGCAATTCTACGTGAGCAGGGGGTGAACTCTCATGTTGAGATGGCGGCGGCGTTCGACCGTGCTGGTTTTGAAGCGACCGATATTCACATGAGCGATATCTTAACTGGTCAAGCAGCGTTAGAAGAGTATCAAGGCCTTGTGGCATGTGGTGGTTTTTCTTACGGTGATGTATTGGGTGCGGGTGAAGGTTGGGCTAAATCCGTGCTGTTTAATGCACAAGCACGTGATCAGTTCGAAAACTTCTTCACGCGTGAAGATACGTTCTCATTAGGTGTGTGTAATGGCTGTCAAATGCTATCTAACCTCAAAGAGTTGATCCCAGGTGCAGATTTGTGGCCGCGTTTTGTACGCAATGAATCAGAGCGTTTCGAAGCTCGCTTTAGCTTAGTTGAAGTACAAAAATCAGACTCATTGTTCTTCAATGAAATGGCTGGTTCACGTATGCCAATTGCGGTTTCTCATGGCGAAGGTCGTGTCGAAGTGCGTGATACGGCGCATCTTGCAGCTATTGAACAATCAGCTACTGTTGCACTACGTTTTGTCGACAATAATGGTCAAGTTACTCAGCAATACCCGAATAACCCGAATGGTTCACCAAACGCGATTACGGGCTTAACCACAACCGATGGGCGCGTTACTATTATGATGCCACACCCAGAGCGCGTGTTCCGTACCGTCGCGAACTCTTGGCATCCAGATTCATGGGGTGAAAACAGCCCTTGGATGCGTATGTTCCAAAATGCACGTAAAAATCTGGGTTAATGATGTCATTCATTTCGTGATTTGACTGATAAGATTAAAGCCGCTGCATTTCAGCGGCTTTTCTTATTTATGCTGTGAGCGAAAATTTTGTAAAATATGCGGAAAAGATCTGTGATTTATGCTCTAATGCCGCGCTTACCAAGGGATGGTGTTCAACATACTCTACAAAGTGGAGTGATACCAATCGTAATCAATATCTGGCTTACTGTGATGATTATGGTTAACGTTGATGAGTAATCCCAATCGTAGTAAATAACTGTTCATCCTAGCTGGTTAAAATGCTCGATAACTGCGTTAGAATTTTTGATTGTAGAATAACTACTTATCGAAAAATCCTGCCTTGTTCTCAAGCCTTTTTCCTGCGCTATTTCTGATCACTTATTTACTGTGATTGGTATAATCCCTTATTCTTCCCTTAGGAAAACGAAAATGTCTGAAAGTAAAAAATTCACTATCCGTGTGACTGAAAAACGTAATGGTTGGGCGGCTGAAATTGTTCGTCAAGTAACCGCTCACAGAAGCACAGTATCAAAGCGTGAAACTGGTTTTGAAAGTGAAGAGCTTGCGAAAACTTGGGCTGAGAAAGAGCTAGCAGGTTTTATTGAAAACCAAGTGAAGCGTAATGAACGCAAAGCAGAATCAAGAAAAGAGAAAAAAGCGTAATTCTTTATTAAAAAGATAATGCTGTACTAACAATGAAGAACCCCGCTCGGTGAGCGGGGTTCTTTTTTTCGTTCAGTTATAAGCGCCGATTTAGTCAGTAGCTATCTGAATTGACCAACCTCGGTTAGAAATTCAAAGCCAGCACTGGCAAGACGAGCCTCTAATGCGGCGCGATCAATATCAAAGTAGTTGGCCAGTTTGTCAAGATCACCACTAAAGTCATCACGCAATTTCATGTTCACGATACTCATCAACATGATGGGATCCATTGAAGCAAAATTTGCTAAGTTCATTACTTATCCTCAAAGTCTGAAATTAACAGATTCGCAGCAGCAAAGGCTGCTTGCTCACGCACTTCCTTCGGTAACGATTGGTTGGCTGCTACATCATTAAGTGCTTTAACAGCGCAAGAAATAGCTTGAGGAATATAGGCTTGATCACCACTGCCAATTTGAGCGTAAAGCTCACGTACTAAATCACAACAACCGTAAACTTGCATGGTCTGAATCCTAATAAATGATAACTGCTCTCAATATACACATTGATTTTAGGAAAGACAAAACCAGAACTTGCTCTTGCGCAAACTCTGGTTTTAAATGGCGAAAGTTTAAGCGTTGGCTTGCTGCTCAAGAGCTAAGACAAGATCATCAGCCAAGCGAAGCTGTTTAGCTAACTCATTTAAGTATGCTTTTTCCATGAAGTTTTGTTCATCAGCAACTAGTAGTGAAGCGAGATAAAGTTCACTGGCTTGCTCTGGTGTTGTGGCTAGCTGAGCAATAGCCGCAGGGTCTAATGGCTTGTGTAATTCATTTTTAACGAGTTGTTGAAGCTGAGTATCAGCCCTCATTTCAACTATCGCTTGCTCAATTTTACTCATCTCTTGTTCGTCAACGTGACCATCGGCTTTTGCAGCGGCAATCATCGCTTTTAAAAGGTTCATCGCGGCTTTCCGGGGAAAGCCGCTTTTATCTTCAAGAAGAAGTAGTCTGTATCTCGATACCCATAACCCATTCGCTTGATTAGCTTTATCTTGTTGTTCATCCCTTCCAGTGTGCAGGTG